>JAKMFY010000133.1 GCA_022425185.1 Candidatus Poseidoniaceae archaeon
TGTACCCTTTCTGTTGTGAATTTGTTGAGGAGGAACATCAATCCTTCGATGATTAGGCAAATAATGCGTCGATATCATCGTCGTCATCATCGTCATCATCGAGTGGTTCTGGTTCAACGACTTCTGCAGGTTCTTCGACCGCTACTGGCTCTTCAACGACTTCTTCGACTGCATCATCACTTCCAAACAAATCGTCGTCATCGTCATCATCATCGTCACTTCCGAATAGATCGTCATCATCGTCTTCTTCAACAACATCAGGAGCGTCAGAAATCCCGAACAGGTCATCGTCATCATCATCATCATCAACACGATCATTCATACCGAACATGTCAACAACTTCTGGAAGCACTTGTTTTCTTGACAAATACATAGCCTGAGTCTTTGTGTAACGATGCTTAACATCAGCCTTTGAATCTTGGAAATCCCATGGCCAAACAATGATCAGGTCACCTTCACGGACCCATTGACGACGACGCATTTTTCCAGGTATACGTGCCATACGGGTCTCCCCATCAGCACAAAGGACTGTAACACGACGACCGCCGAGAATCTCTTCAGCAAGAGCAAACATTTCGCCCTTAAATCCAAACTCTCCGCGCTTCTTACCACCGTTTGGAAGCTTTACACGAATCTTTCCTGAGGAACCCTCTGGATTTTCAAGACGTGCAAGTTCTTCTACGTCCACTTTTTCTTCATGACGTCTTCCCATTGAGGCTCACCATGTAAACGGAGAGGTCAACCCCTCTTGAAGGCACCCTCTTCAACCGAGGTATTGTGTTGCATCACGGCAGAGTTCAATCAATTCGCCACCGACCAGTCCAAAGGCAACAGTCCCTATTGCACAGACTGCGATTGCAAGTCGAATTGAGACGCCAGAAGCAAGCGGCCCTTCACGACCTTCTTCGGGCTCATGGAAGTACATGACAACACCAACCCGGAGATAGTAGAACATCGAAATGGCGCTGTTGAGAACCATGAGAAGTGCGAGCCACCAGACCCAATGAGCGTCCATCAATGAATCAAGTGACCCAGATCCAGTGGCAACCTCAACAATTCCCATGATGACGAGGAGTTTTGAGAGGAATCCAGCCATTGGCGGAACTCCTGCAAGAGAAATCATGAACAGGAACATAGCGACTGCAAGCAAGGGTTCTCTCTTTCCAAGTCCGGAAAGTGAAGACAAACGGGATGCACCGCCTTCCATTTCGAGTAGACCCAATACCAGGAAGGCTCCAAGTTTGAAGAAGACAAGAACAAACATGTGGAAGAGGAGTGCTGCAACGACAATGTCTTTTGCGTCCCCTCCAGTATCAACCAGACCCCAATTCCATGCTCCAATTGCTGTCAATGCTGCGAGCATGTATCCTGCATGTGCAACGGAAGAATACGCAAGCATACGCTTTGGATTTTCGCTGCCAAGTGCGGCGATATTACCCCACGTCATCGTTACTGCGGCCATTACACCGAGTAAGCCAATCCAGACTGCTGATTCATCTTCAGCTGCTGAGTCAGGGACTGTAATCAGCAAGAGAACACGCATGAGTCCGAGCATTCCCATTGCCTTGCTTGCTGTTGCAAGAACACCTGCAACTGGACTGTTCGCTCCGGAATACGCATCTGGGGCAGCAAAGTGGAATGGCGCTGCACTGATTTTGAATGCAAATCCAACAAGAACGAAGCCAAGTGCCATCATACTCAACGAGCTTGCTCCATCAGTAGCCCACTTTGCAGCGAGGACATCAAATTGCAGAGAACCTGCCCAGAGATAGAGCATAGAAAGCCCGTACAATCCAACTGCAGAAGCAACTGAACCGACGATGAAGTATTTTGCACCACCTTCTGAACCTGCTCGTGTTTCCTTATGGAAGGCAACCAAAACATAGGTTGAGAACGATGCAAGTTCAAGTCCAATGAAGAGAACGAACATGTCTTGAGCAAGGGCAACAACGCTCATTCCTAGTGCAGATGTTAGCATTAGGATATAGAAATCCGCTTGTCGGCGGTTGTTGAACAGTACGTCGATATCGTTACTCTTTACGGAACCAGTTGGAAGGCGATCAAGAGATGCAAGAGCTGCAAGAAGTAAGGCTGCAAAGAAAATAGCCTCAAAGATTCGAGAAAACAAGTTCACTGAGAAAATCTCGTAACCATTTTCGCTGGAGATGACATTGGCCACTGCATTTGCTCGAGAGCCGTCTGCATTTGTTTCAAGCAGATACCAAAGAACCTGAATCAATGCAAGCGACATCGTAAGGACCGCCAATAAGCCTGGCAAGCGAGGAGATGAAACTGCCTTGTATCGAGTACCACCAAGGAACCAAGGAAGCTCGATTTGAGTACCAGGAATGCGGAATTTACCATTTCCAAGATTTGGAATGATCATAATCAGGAGCAGGCCCACAAAGACTGTGAGTTCTGGCCCAAGTGTTTGGAGCAAATCCATATCAAACGTATTAGCATCCATTTCAAGCACCAAACCCTAGGAATATCATAGCATTTCGAGTCCATATATCCATCATATCAAGGAAAATCCACGGCATGATTCCGAAGAGGATTGTAAATCCGGCAAGGAGAAGCATTGCCAACTTTTCTGAATTCGCAATATCAGGAACTGGTTCACCATGCAGACTTTCTGGAGGTTGTGTTTCATCTCCACCTTCAAAGATGGTTCGTTGCATCGACCAGAGGTAGTATGCTGCGGTAAGAGCAAGAACAAGACCAGGCAAGAGAATCCACCAGCCATAGGCATGCCAGTAGGCAACCATGAGCATTAATTCAGCAACGAATCCAGCAAGGAGTGGAAGGCCAAGAGATGCCATCCATCCAAACATCATGCTCGTTGCAAGCCAAGGAGAATGTTTTGCCATTCCACGCATTGCACCGATTTCCATGCTATGATAGTGATGCTTGAATGCACCACAAACTGCGAAGAGCATTGGGCTGATGATTCCGTGAGCGAACATCATGAAGAGAGCAGCTGCCCATCCGAGAGGTTGCATGCTTGCAATACCAAGCAAAATAACACCCATGTGTGAAACTGAGGAATATGCAACCATCTTCTTGAGATTGGTCTGTCCAAGACAAACGATTGCACCCCATACCAAGGAGATTAAACCGATGATCATGATGACGAATCTAAACTCTTCTAGCGCATGCGGGAAGAGAGAGATTGGAAGCCTGAACATTCCGTAAGCCCCCATCTTCAGCATAACACCAGCAAGCAGCATTGAACCACCTGTAGGCGCTTGTACGTGAGCATCGGGAAGCCAAGTGTGGAACGGTGCAGCTGGGAGTTTCACAAGGAATCCAAGCATGAGCATAATGAAGAGTGCTTTCTGAACTTCAAGACCAAGCCAGACTCCGCTGGTGTTTGCTCCATTTGCTTCGGTAACCATTTCTACCATCGAGAACGTTTGTGTATCCATGAGGAAATACATGGTAAACAAACCAAGAAGCATGACTACGGATGCAGTGAATGTGTAGATGAAGAATTTCTGAGCAGCATACTTTCTGTCCTTTCCGCCCCACTTGAGAATGAGGAAGAACATTGGAATCAATGTCAATTCCCAGAATACGTAGAACATGAACAAGTCAAGTGCAACAAAGACACCGATAAGTGCGCCACCCATCATCAGGATGAGCGGGAAGTAGGTTGCTCCTGCCTTTTCGTTCCATGTTGCGATGATCGTAATTGGCAAGAGAAGTGTTGTCAGCCAAACCATTGGGAAGGACAGTCCGTCGACACCGACACTCCACTCAATTCCAAGTGGTTCAATCCAAACATAAGATTCTTTGAATTCATAATTATTGAAAGCAATACCCTTCCAATCAACGTCACCAATCTGACCGAGGAACATGAGCATTGCAATCGCAAACATGACCAGTGTAATTCCAAGACTCGCCATTCGAATAGAAGAGTCAAACTTTTTTCGGGACTCTGCTGAAAGACGAGAAGTCAGAATCAGAAGGAAGATACTTGCCATAATTGGCAAGACGACCAAAAGAGAGAGGTAATCCATCTTCAAATCATCACCTCCAACATTGCATAGATAACAAGGACACCTAATGCTGCCATCATGATGTAATCACGAGCTGAACCTGTTGTCAGTTTACGAACGCTAAGTGAAATCTTCTGTGATGAGCGTTCGATGGTCTTGATTGTTCCATCGATGACCTTGCGATCGAAAGTCGCGCTGAGAACAGCAAATCCAGCAACGAGTTTGAGCATTGCAGTATCGTACCACTTGTCGAAGTAAAGGCGTTCCTTGAGAGCAACTGATAAGCCTGAATCAGCCCAAGCGCTGTTGTCGAAACCACGCTTCTCGTTTACACGAGCAGAGAGATTGATGATCGGTTGCATCCATCCCTTGGCTTTCTCGCCTTCTTTGAGTGCTCCACCGTACAATGCCATTGCAAGACCAGGTCCGACGATAGCTCCAATGAAAATTACAACATAGGTCAGTACGAAGAAGAAGGCATCAGAATTGAGGAAGATGTGTTCAAATTCGTAAATCAGACCATCAGCTAATCCCTTGTCGCTGAAGAATGCATAGCCGCTATCACTTGACCAATGCGTAAACATCATTCCCGCAAGAATGACGCTCGAAAGGGACACGAAGGTGAGAGTCACCAATGGAATCGGAATCCAAGGGGTGTTCTCATGAACGTTTTCTGCAACCTCTGTCTTTGGTTTTCCTGCAAAGGTCTTGAGCCACATTCTCGACATATAGAAACCAGTCATTGCTGCACCCAGAAGAACACAGAAAGCTGGGAACCAGAACAGTGGCTCTTCGCGAGCAACTCTCCAGGTATTTGCGATGATGCCTTCTTTGGACCAGAATCCACCAATGAGGGGTAGACCCATAATCGAAGCTGAACCTACGAGCATTGCTGTTGCAGTAATAGGCATCTTGGACGCAAGACCGCCCATGTTTGACATCGATTGAGCATCGAATTCATCGTGGTGATCGTCATGATGGTCTTCTCCATGGTCGTCGCCATGGTCGTCGTGGTGATGAAGATCATGATGTGCATGATGCATTTCGTGAATGACTGAACCACTTGCCATGAACAGCATTCCTTTTGCCATTGCGTGGTTAAAGAGATGGAACAATGCTGCTCCAAAGGCAATGATGGCATACTCTTCCATTCCTGGTGTGTTAGCGAGCCATAGCGCTGCACCAAGTCCGGTGAAGATGTATGCGAGTTGACTCATTGTAGAATATGCGAGAACTTTCTTCAAATCGTCTTGAACAAAGGCAATTGCAGCAGCCATGACTGCGGTAATACCACCGATTGCTGCGATAATGAATGCAAGATCGACCAGTTCTCCAGCCATAGAAGGAGCACCGAAGAACGGGAACATACGGGCTACGAGATACAATCCTGCGTTGACCATTGTTGCGGCGTGAATAAGAGCGGAAACTGGCGTTGGTCCTTCCATAGCGTCTGGAAGCCAAACGTGAAGTGGGAATTGAGCAGATTTACCTACTGCACCAATAAACATCATTCCAAGCGCCATTTGTAATTCGCCTGAATCAACTGCTGCGATGTTATCGGGGTTGAATACAACTGAGTAGTCGAGAGAACCAAACATATTCCAAAGCATAACCAATCCAATGACGAGGAAAACGTCACCGACACGAGTTGTAAGGAATGCTTTCTTTGCAGCATATGCTGCACTTGGGCGTTCGTAATAGAATCCAATGAGAAGATAGGAACAGAGACCCATCAATTCCCAGAAGATGAACAACCAAAGGAAGGAATCTGCAAGAACCATTCCAAGCATACCTGAACAAAACAAGACGAATTCAGCATAGAAACGGTGGTTTCTGTTATCGTTTATTGGATCTGTATTCATGTATCCAATACTGAAGATGTTGATGAGCATACAGAGGAAGGATGCAACAAACAGAAGCATAACTGTGACGTGGTCGATGTAAATTCCAACGCCAAAGACTTTCTCTTCGATGGTCATACCATCTGCGCCAATCCATCCAAAGCTGAGCCAGTCACCAATGTGGTGAGACCCTGTTCCACTTCCAATAAATTCGACAATGAGAATCAATGAAAGAATGAAACTTGCAACCATAATTGGTAGAGCGATGAGTCCACCTTCTTTTGCAGACTTGACCCAGGTTTCGTTCCCATTGAACAATCGTCCGAGGAAGAGAATAACTGGGAATGCAAGCATCGGTAAAAGAACGATGAAGATGGCATATTCCGTGAAGGAAGAAGTGATTTCTGGTATATCTGTTGTTGTTCCCATAAGATCACCTCAGTGCTTCAGTAGATTAACATCATCAAGAGAGATGGATTCGTGTTGACCATACATGGCGAGGAAAATTGCAAGACCGATTGCAACCTCTGAGGCTGCAATAGCGATTGCAAAGATGGCGTAAACCCATCCATTAGCATCTCCATGTTGAATGGCCGCTGCAACGAATTGCAGGTTGGCTGCGTTAAGAATCAATTCAAGACACATCAGAACAACGATGGCGTTCTTACGAGTAAAAGCGCCCCATAGCCCAATAGTGAACAACAAAGCGGAAAGTACGCTTACCCATGCTGGATCAATCATACCTCTTCACCTCTCTGTTCCCACTCAAGATTTTCACGACGTTCATCACGAACAAGGTAAGCAGCACCCATCATAGCCATAGCCATGAGAATACCGAGAACCAAAAGAGGAAGTGCCCAATCATTGAGCATAGCATTTGCAAGATCATTTGTTGTGATCTCTTCAGAGGAATCAGTATCCCAAACCGTGGAGGTTCCCAAGACTGTGATCATTGCCCCAGCAAGAAGAATCAGTCCAACTCGAGTTAGTGTTGACATTAGTCTCATTCGAAATCCTCCTCCTGTATTTGGCGGCGAGTCAGCATAATACCGAAGAGTACCACTAACCCCACACTTGCTAGATAAACGAGAATTTGAATTGCTGCAAGGAATTCAGCACCCATTAAGATGAAGATTCCAGAAACTGCCATGAAACAGAAAATCAGAGAAAGCATCGAGTGAGCAACTCGTTGAGCATAAATGAGCCCCAAGGCACCAAGGATAGTAATCGTTGCAAAGACGAAGAAAATTATGGTCTCAGTGGTTGAGGCGACGTCCATTTCAGGCATCCCCCTTATCGAGTAGATCCTTGGCCTGCTTGGCCCATTCGTCTCGCTTAACGCGACCTGGGAAGAACTCGATGGCTTCGTTGACTTGATCCTCTAACTCGCTGGTCATTTTACTGACTTGTGAGAAGGTGTAGATGCCGAGAGCGTTCAATTTCTCTTCAATGAATGGTCCAACGCCTTTGATGGTTTTTAGATCGTCTTTCTCATCAGCGGTAGCTGTTCCAAGAGTCTCGAAATCAATGCTCTTCGCTCGCTCCTGAATGCGTTGAAGTTCTGCTGCTTTCTTCTCCTCTTTGCTCTTAGGCTTTTCATCTTCAACCTCAGTCGTTGCTTCGGCTTTGACTTCTTCAACTTGAGGAGTCTCCTTGACCTCTACGGCGGGTTTAGCAGCCTTGGCGGCCTTTTTTGCACGCTTGTCCCGTTCCTTGGTTGCACGCTTTGCAAGTTCGCCATCTACAGCCTCTTGGTGAACGGAAGGAAGAACACGAGTTCTGCTTGCATCAAACCAAAGGTCTTGTCGAGAGAATCCTGACATTCCATCGTATTCGTTGGTCATGAAGAAAGATGTGAAACCACATGCTTCCATGCAAAGACCACAAAACATACATCGTCCAATATCAATACGACCTGATACAATTTGATTATCAGCAGTACGTAAATCAGATTGGTCAATCATTTCTTCTTGGCCAGAGTCATTCCAGCGAACTGTAGCGGTGCCGCCACTCAAATCCAAAACTTGTCCAAAGCGCCATTCTGCAGGAGGTGCAGCGTGAGCAGTGATGAGATCGAATGTTTCCAGTTCTTCCTCAACTTCTTCACGGAACTTAGCAGCATAGCCACCAACTTCCAATTCTGCACCGTATCCATCGTATTCACCTTCTGCGTTGTCAAGAACGTCAACACGAAGTTCTGTCGTCATGTGAAGACAGTCGTTGGGACAGATGTTTACGCACATCTTACATGCGGTACAGGTTTCCCAAATGACACCAATACGACCGTTGTAGTTTCCAGGAACGAAAAGCCAAGGCTCCATATCTTCAAGACGTTCGTATGGATACTGAACGGTTTGAGGCTTCCATAGTGTTGGGAAGAGATCGGATGTTACTCGGTCAGGAGCGAACTCTTGAGTAGAGATATCGTTGTATTGTGAACGACTCTTTGCACGTTGTGCGCTTGCTTCATCCAAAAATTCTGGGTGGGTTGTATTGTGATAACCCATGCCCA
>JAKMFY010000137.1 GCA_022425185.1 Candidatus Poseidoniaceae archaeon
GGACTGGAGAGAAAAGAATGTCCGAAGGTCAAAGTGGCGCCGAGCAGCGCCTAGTGACCCCGGGAATGGTCATCGGACCATCCACCGGGAAGCACGCAGGTTCTGGTGCAATAGCACAGAACGAAGAATTCATCGCAACCCGACTTGGGTGGCTTAACGAACAGAACGATGTCGTATCTGTTCGTCCAATTAACAGCGCTTACATGCCTAGATCAGGAGACTTGATTGTAGGATTCGTTGCAGAAGTAAGAAACAACCTATGGTTTTTCAACGTGAATGGGCCTTTCCAGGCGCTCTTGCCTATGTCTCTCGCTCCATGGAAAGTTGAATTCGGTTCAACTCGACAACACCTGGGAATTGGAGATGCGGCACTTGCTCGTGTCCAGGAAGTTGATGAAGCCCACAACATGGTCCTTACAATGAAAGGTATTGGACTACGCAGACTCAACGAAGGCTGTGTCATCCCTATCCCAGTCAATCTCATCGATACGCTTCGAGGAGAAAACAACACAATGGTTAGCAGAATCAGAGACCTAACAGATTGCCGAATTATCGTAGCAGATAATGGCAGAGTTTGGGTCCATGGAGATGCTGACAACATGTTCACAGCACGTGGACTGATTCAAACACTGGTCGATGAAGGCCACATGAACAATTTCGAAGATGCAGTACATGCACTAGAACAACAACGAGGTGAAAACTAATGGGAGGATATGGAGACGTCAAGCTATTGCGAGACGATGGAAAAAGACTAGACGGACGCACAGTAGATGAAATGCGTCCAGTATCGATTGAAGCAGGTGTATTGCCTGCTGCCGATGGTTCGGCTATGGTAACCCATGGACTGAATGTTGCAGTTGCAGCAGTATATGGACCAATGGAAGCGCATCCACGTAAGATTCAACGTCAAGATCGTGCAGTCATCGACGTACGCTACAACATGGCACCGTTCTCGACTGGAGACCGTATTCGACCTGGATTCAATCGACGCTCTCGAGAAATTTCCAAGGTAACAGCAGAGGCACTTGAATCCGTTGTCCTCGTCGAGCGTTACCCACGTTCAAAGATTCGTGTTGAAATTGAAATTCTTGCTGCAGAAGCAGGAACCCGATGTGTTGGTATCACTGCAGCCGCAGTTGCTCTAGCAGATGCAGGAATTCCAATGCGTGACATGATAGTCGGAGTCGCTTCAGGAAAAATCGAAGACACAGTCGTCCTCGACCTTGACAAAGCAGAAGACAACTATGGACAAGCCGATTTGCCTGTTGGAATTCTTCCAAACACTGGCGAAATCGCCTTCTTGCAAATGGATGGAGACCTCTCAATCGAAGAGTTCAATCTTGCAATGGAGTACAATTTCAAAGCCGCTTCTGAAATTCATGAACTCATGGTTGATGCGCTTAAGCGTCGTTATGAACGAGGTGATAACTGATGGTTGAACTTGTACCTACGCTCTTGCGCCAAGAACTTGAGAGACTCGCTGCTGAAGATCAGCGAATTGATGGACGTGGACAATGGGATAGCAGAGATGTATCCCTAGAAGTCGACTGCCTCTACAATGCGGAAGGATCTGCAAAGGTCGTTTGGGGAGATACCATCATCTATGCGGGTGTAAAATTCGAAATACGAACTCCTTGGCCAGACCGACCTACCCAAGGTTCCTTGATGTGCGGTGCTGAACTTCGACCTGTTGCTCACAGAAAGTATGAGCCAGGCCCACCATCACCACAATCCATTGAATTGGGTCGAGTTGTCGACAGAGGAATCCGTGAATCTGGTTGTATCGATATGGAGAAACTCTGTATCGTTCCTGGCGAGAAAGTATGGGGCGTCATGATCGACATCCACGTACTCTCCGACGGTGGAAACATCTTCGATGCTGCTGGACTTGCAGCAATTGCCGCATTGCGAACTGCAGTAGTTCCTGCAGAACGATTTGATGTTGGTGAAGATCACAAATTATTGGTTAACGGCTCTCCAATCATGGCATCGTTCACTCGAGCTGGTGGAAGATTCGTTTACGACCCATCTGAAGAAGAAGAATTAGGCGGAGATGAGCGAATCCACATCACTCTTGGTGATGAAGGACACCTCCACTCCCTACAGAAGGGACTAAGAGGAGTGTTCACTCCGAGCGAATTTGCAGAGATTCT
>JAKMFY010000140.1 GCA_022425185.1 Candidatus Poseidoniaceae archaeon
AATATATATTTTATTGTGGTCCTCTATGTATTCTAGATTGTTTACGGATAAACGATAGAGAGGGGTTCTTGAGTGGATACGACGAGTGAATTCCGCAAACTGCAAGTAACTGGCGGATCCACCATGATCGTCTCTCTCCCAAAAGACTGGGTTAACTCAAATGGCCTGAAGAAGGGTGATGTCGTCAGCCTCGAGGAACTTGCATCGGGAGATTTGAGGTTATCTCCGCTACAGGACTCAGCCATGAAGCAATCCATCACCTTGGATTGCTGCGCAAATAAAACAGGATTGGTCGACCTGATGATCGGGTCTTATCTCTCAGGAGCCGATGTAATAAAAATCACTTGTGAAACTCCAATATCACGAGAAACAAGAGGGAATGTTCGAGACTTCTTACGCGATACCAGAGGTATGGAAATTGAACATGATGATGACAAAGAAATCAGAATTATCTCTATATTGAATCCTTCAGAACTCAAATTACAGGTTTCAATTAACAGAATGTACTTGCTAAATTCAAGTTTGGTCTCTGATGCATTAGCGGTCATTGAAGGTGAGGAGGTTGAATTACTCTCCGATATTGACGATCGTGAAAGGCAAATTGATGCAAGAAGGTTGTTATTGGAGCGACAAGTTGCGGCATCCTTACAAATGCCATCTGTTGAAAGGAGGCTTTCTGTTGACCGATTTACTGCAATGGAGCACGCAAATATCGCTAGAGTTCTTGAACGGATGGGTGACCACGCAACAAGATTAGCGTTCTTAGTTCGTGAGCATTCTAAGGTACTAAAAATTGGAGTAGACGAATTGCCATTGAATGCTATCCCAAAATGGTCTAAAGAACTCAAAACTATTGTCCATAACATGTACACAAAAGACATTACACTCATTCATTCAGCAAAATTGAATTTAGCAGGTATCAGAGATGACGTCGAGCGTGCCGAAAGTGATCTTTGGACTGGGCGCGGTTCAGCAGAACGGCTCCTATGTGAATTCAGAATATCCGAATCTGTCAGAAGATTGTGTGCATACAGTGTAAATTTCGCAGAGGCTCTACTCAACATGTTGATGCACGACCGATTAGAAAAAGTTTGAACGGTGTCGAGTATGTCATTTCTACAGCGGCTCACTAAGGACAAGGCCAGTACAGTTTTATTTGTGATGAGTCTGTCAGTTATTCTCATTACTCTAGGAATAATTCAAACCTTATTGTTTGAAACAATTACATTTTTTTCAGATATTGCTGAACATCGTGGATGGTTTTCTCTTGATTGGGATTTAGGGGGTATTCTTTCTGCATCTGGATTTGCATGCTTGCTGCTCGTTGTCGCATTGTTTCTCGATCATGAAAGCAAATCAGTGAAAGGAAATTTCCTTTCCTCAATCCCAATGTTTGTCTGGAATCCACATCATGGAATCGTTAAGTCTGTTTTTGCAGTTGCTATTTTGCAGTTGTTGTTTAATGACAGCTTCCTTCTGGGCCTTTCAATATTGTTCTGTGTAATCCTCTGGAGAACCATAGGTAAAATTCAGATGAAGAGAATCTTAGGAGGAAGTATTGACATTTCCAACACATGGAGAAATGTACTCTCTTTGTTCGTTTTGATAACTCTATTCGATGCGATAACGATGAACTATTCTGGGGCATTGGGTGAATTCTTTTTCCAGAATCAATGGACTCCAACAGGAGCCTGTGAAAATCGACGTTCTCTATGCGAAACGATGTCCTTTGGTGTGAACAGTCTGCTTCTAACAACGTTACAAGTAGCATTTGGTGCCCTGGTAATCGCTGTACCATTAGGAGTTGGATGCGCAATATACTTGTCAGAATATGCTCACCCGCGATTGGTTGCTATTGTCAAGCCAACGCTTGAGATTCTTGCTGGAATCCCTTCAGTCGTTTACGGGTTTTTCGCTTTCATTTACATCGGGCCGCTTGTCGTTGAGTTCGGTGAATACGCATTTGCAAATGGGTGGATTGATCAACCTCCTAATGTTTTGAATCCAATCAACGGTGCAATCGTGGTTGGAATTATGATTCTCCCTCTTATTGCTTCAATGTCTGAAGATGCACTGCGAGCAGTCCCAAATGAACTACGTGAAGGGTCTTTGGCGTTGGGTGCAACAAAAATTGAAACAACAATGAAGGTAATGATTCAAGCATCGTTGTCAGGAATCATAGCGAGTATCATCCTCGCTCTATCTCGAGCGGTTGGAGAAACAATGGCTGTTACACTGGCTGTTGGTACTGTTGCTGTATACACGTCAAACATGTTTGTACCGGCTCAAACAATGACCGCATATATCGCTCAACGTGTTGGAGGAGACCTCCCCTTCGGAGAAATAGGCTACCTTACAATCTTCGCAGTAGGATTGTATCTTTTTGCGATAACATTGTGCCTTAATTTACTCGGTAACAAAGTTCTGTCAGCATACAGGGAGGCTTACTGATGAAAGACATCGATAAACTCCAAAAAAGAAGCCGTAAGTTAAGAAATCTTACAGAAAAAGCGGGATCGACCAGTTTGGCTATCGCGGGCTTAATCGGTTTGCTCTTCCTTGGAGTTTTAGTTTGGCAAATCGCAGAACCCACATTTATCAAGGGAGAACGGGGTGAAATAACTGCTGCCAGCGAATATATCCCAGAATCAGATTACAGATTTGAATGGGATTTTCCAAACGTTGATGCAAATGGAAATCTCACCACCGACCCCATTGTTATTCGATTTGAATGGGATGACCAAAACGGCTCTCACTCTCATGATGTGCAGATTAATGTCATTGAAACCCGTCAGGTCAAAACTGATATCTACATCGATGCAGATGGAATTGATCAGACAAAAATTGATGTGGGCCGCAAAACAAAATTCTACGCATATTCAAGTCTAGAAACCCCAGTTTCAGTTAAACAAATTACTGGCCCTGTTCCAAATGCAGATGAAACCGGCTATCCCACAGTAAATACATTTGTCATCACTGGTGATGTGCATGTCTTGTGGGATGACAATAACGAACAAGTGTTTCAAATTATGGAATTGACGGCTTGGATAACATTGCTTCTCCTTGTAACTGTCCTCACTTGGCCCAATGTAACAGCTCTGAATCTAATTAGAAAACTAAAGGGCAAGCAGTTTATGATAAAATTGTCATCATATGCGTTGGCCTTAGCAACCTATTTCATTAGTGATGGAATATTCATGGGCGCTGCATTAGGTAGCATCTGTTGGATTGTTTCTGGAATCATTCTCAATAGGATCGCTGAAGGTATCGAGAGACTAGAGAAAATAGGGCGAAAACTAAGTGAAACATCTCGGTTGAAGCATTCAATTTCTGGGCGAGATGGTCTTTTGATGTGGTCGAGAATGCTGTTGTTCACATCGACATTGTTCATCCCACTTCTGATTGATATTCCATTTTTAACAGAACGTTATCAAGACATTTTTGTTCCTTATGCATCTGGTATTCGGGCTGCATTCTATGGTACGATTTGGGTGATGTTAATCGCAATGCTTGTTTCCATTCCGATTTCAATTGGAGCTGCAATTTATCTTGAGGAATATGCAAAACCAAACCGAACCACCAAACTAATTCAAGCTCTGGTTACAAATCTAGCAGGTGTTCCTTCCATTGTATTCGGTATGTTTGGACTTGCAATATTTGTCAAACAAGGCGGATTTGGTTGGGGCCTAGGACCATCAGTTCTTGCTGCTGGATTGACTATGGGCGTAATGGCGATGCCAATCATCGTCTTGGGAGGGCAGGAAGCGTTACGGAGTGTTCCCCGATCATTAAGAGAGTCGGCATATGGAATCGGATGCACAAGATGGCAGGTAACACGTGATCATGTTCTGCCATCCGCAATGCCTGGAATCATGACTGGAAGTATTTTGGCAATGAGTCGGATAATGGGTGAGGCTGCGCCACTTGTTGTCGTTGGGGCAACTGCTATGATTTTGTTCGATCCCGAACCGCTGGCGGCACTCAATGGAGGTAATGTCAATTTCACTGTTATCCCTATCCAGATTTATTTCTGGACGGCGGAGCCTGACCATGCATGGCATTCAATGGCAGCAGCAGCGAGTATCGCTCTGATTTGTCTATTAGTTGCAATGAACAGTATTGCGATTGTGTTGAGACAGCACTTCAGAAAGAGGTTAAAATCATGAGCGAAAAAATAGGTGGAGAAGTTGTTCCAGATTCTACTAAAGAATTGGATGTTAATGGCGAGATAGATTTGATGATCGAAGACCTTGATTTATGGTATGGAGATAAGCAGGCTCTGTATGGTGTTTCATTACCGATTGCAAAGAACAGCGTAACTGCACTAATCGGGCCATCTGGATGTGGGAAAAGTACTCTCCTTAGAATGATGAATCGAATGAACGACTTAATTTCAATCTGTCATTATGATGGCAAGATTTCGATGGGTGAAACCGAAATTACCGCAAAGGATGCGGATCTTGTTGAGATTCGAAAGAACATCGGGATGGTATTCCAAAGACCAAATCCCTTTCCTAAATCAATTTATGACAATGTTGGATATGGTGTCAAATTACATACAAAACCAACACGTGAAGAGCTTGATGCAATTATCGAAAAGAGTTTGAAAAGAGCCGCTATTTGGGATGAAGTTTCTGATAGGATGCATGATTTAGGAACCTCTCTTTCAGGTGGTCAACAGCAGCGATTATGTATTGCTCGAACCATTGCAGTTGAGCCCGATATTATTTTGATGGATGAGCCATGCAGTGCTCTAGATCCAATTGCTACAGCAGCAATTGAAGAATTGATTCTGGAATTGAAAAAGGATTTCACAGTTGTAATCGTAACCCATTCCATGTCTCAAGCTGCAAGAGTGAGCGATTATACAGGGTTTATGTATCTTGG
>JAKMFY010000163.1 GCA_022425185.1 Candidatus Poseidoniaceae archaeon
GTTCATGATGACAGCGTCTTGCATGTTGTAACCGTGTAGAGACATGATTGCAACGATGAAGTTCTGACCACCAGGGCGTTCATCGAAGTTTGTTGTCTTCATAGCGTCAGTGCGGACGATGGAGCGATGTGGGTAGTGCAGGATGTGAGCACGTGTGTCTGGGCGCAGACGATAGTTTGCGCTTGGTAGACCAAGTGATTGCTTGACCATTGCAGTACCACCGGTAACACGAGGAGTTGAGTTGTGTTCTGGGTATGGGATAAGCGATGCACAAACACCGAGAACCAATTGTGGATCGATTTCGACGTGAGTGTGTTCTGCTCCAAACAAGAGAGGAACTTCGAGCTTAGCGACTTCAATTGAACCATTTGGCATTCGAACTTCTGCTTCGAGAGTAGCGTGTGTGTTGCCTGGCTCACCGAGGTTGACCCATCGAATCTTCTCGTGTGTCACTGGACGGCCAGAGAATTTCCCATCAGGTACAGATTCAGGAAGAACGAACGGTCGAGGAGCGATGTAGAGGTCTTCTTCTTCCTCAGCATCTACCCATTCGACGATACCATCATTGACGAGATCTTTGAAGGTGATGTTACCTGCAGCGAGATCGACAAGATGATGGTTTTCTAGACGAGGTGTCCCGTCATACAATACAAGCAGTGGACGAAGAATTCGTCCCTTGTCTGTGTTAATGAAAATATCACGGTTTTCAAGGTCGTGGCGGATGGAAACTTCCGAAGGAATGGTTCCACGGCGACGTGCGTTTTTGAAATGGTTTACAAGATTCTTACCTTTCTTGTGCATACCATAGATATCACCGTTGACGTGAATTCTGTCACCGTCAGTCCAGTCATCTGGTTGGTATACATCCAATTCATCAAGACGCTCACGTACTTCGTGCGGGTCAACTTCTTCTGAAATATCAACCATTTGAGCTGCGTTCTTTACAAGACCACAATTCTGTCCTTCAGGAGTCTCGTTAGGACACAAACGACCCCACTGAGTAGGGTGAAGGTCACGAGCTTCGAAGTGAGGTTGACTTCGAACAAGAGGAGAGGTAACTCTTCTCATGTGTGAAAGAGATGCAAGGTATGTTGTTCTGTCGAGAAGTTGACTGACACCAGATCGTCCTCCAACCCAGTTTCCAGTTGCAAGTGCGTGGAGAATCTTTGACGAGAGAACATCCGGTCGTAGACAGGAGGTAATCTTGAGTTCTCTCTTACGGTTGTGATGGCGTTCGAGTTGGTACTTCAAGTCACGAGCGAGTTGTCCAGATGAAACACGGAACAAATCTTCGATAAGGTCACCTGCGAGTCGAACACGCTTGTTTGCATAGTGGTCCTTGTCGTTTGGTTCCTTGTCATTAAGTGCCATTTCGAGAACTTGTCGAACGATTCTTCCGAGGAAAATAGCCTTCTTCTTTCGGTCTTCAGTTTGGTCACCAAGGTGAGGAAGGAGTTCTCTATCGAGAAGGTGGTTAACTCGTGCTTCACGGTACTCCTTTTGTTGTCCTGCAGCGAATTTCTTTTGCAACCATTCGTAAGCTTCGTTGGTGCTCTTCACGTCGTAATCGCCTTCTTGCTTTTCGTCTCCGTTAACTTCGTTGATGTTAGCAACAATGTACTTGAATGTCTCTTGAGGACCGGAGATAGCAGTGAATACTTCTTGGTCATTTTCGATTCCAAGGGCTCTCATGAGAAGAACGACTGGGATTGGAGTTGTACCAGCAGTACTTACTTTGACCATGAGCATACCGTCACGTCGCTTTTCAACAGTGAGTGGTTTGCGCATACCGTTTTTCTGAGAGAAAATCTTTGCGACTTCCGTACGCTTTGCAGTACGCTTGTTAATTTCTACAGTTACTCTGTTTGGAGCAAGATCTTCCATCGAAATCAGTACACGTTCTGTACCGTTGATGATGAAATAGCCACCTGGGTCGAGTGGGTCTTCGCCACGAGAGCGAAGAAGTTCTGCAAGAAGAGCAGAATCTTCGCTTGACTTACTCGGTTCGAGTGTGCGACCGTCTGCGATATGGCTTGGATGAAGGTGACATCGCTGCGATCGGACCATGATTGGAATTGAACCGACTTGTACACCTTCTTCCGGGAAGGAAGCAACGCCATTTCGATAGATTGTGAAATCAATGCTGACCGGGGATTGGTAGGTCAACTTTCGAAGTCTGCATTCCATAGGGGAAGCGTGGTGATAAGAACCGTTGGCTTCTCGAATATTTGGAGCACCGAGTTTAATGTCCTTCAAGCGAATGACGATTTCTTGGTCTGCAACATCGAGTTTGATGTAGCCGCCGAGGTCATCAATGATTTCTTCATCAGTTCCGACACGGATGTTGCGAATAATTCTCTCCATTCGAGAGAGCTGGTTGACTGTGGAGGGGATACAGTCATTGTATGAAGCAAGTTGATGGTTTACTAGGCTTCGTTCTTTGAAAAATGATTCAATAATTTCTTGCATAATATCAACTCCAGCCTCAGCTGCCCTCCACGATAAGTCGGTAAGCAACGGCTGTACCGGCAGATTTGGAATGTCTCTTTACTTTCAGAACACGGTCTGCAATCCAACCGGCTGCGAGTGGGCGGTGTTCAGGATTTGCTGCAAGTGTTGCATTGTCGAGGAGTTCACAAGCCTCTTTGATGGCTTGAACGACAGGATCTGAAATCAAAACTTTCGGAAGAAGTTCCTTTGCGAGGCGTGGTTTTCCGTCTTCATCGAGTTCTTCGAGACCCCAAGGAAGAAGTTCTTCTTTCTCCAGGTCGTATTGTTCTTGTTCGCTGATGTTCGCCTCGCCGAGAAGTTCCTGATGAGGGACCAGTTCGTGGTTTAAGGGGTTGAAACGACTGGTTGCCTCAGGACGATCGAACTCGTCAATGGCTTTGGATGAAATAGTAATTTTTTTGCTTCGCTTGTTGCGAGAACGTCGGTTCCCTTGCTCGGCAATAATTTGCATAACTTTGGTGAAGGATTCGCTGTCTTTTGCGATTCCGAGAATCTTTGCGACGTCATCAGCAGGCATGGCCTTAATGTCAGCCATGTTTCTGTCCGTAGCCAATTTGTGGGCGAATTCATCGGAGACTCCGAGTTCAATTAACCGCTTTTTTGTTGCGCTCTTTACTACCATCCTAATCAACCCCTCTTCGCCCCAACGTTATACTGCGGCGCAGCAGGCGGGCCCGACGGGGTTCGAACCCGCGACCATCGGATTAAAAGTCCGACGCTCTACCTGACTGAGCTACGAGCCCAACGTTGCTTCTTGGGCTTTCAATGCGAACTACCACCCCTTCATATACCTTACCGATGAGTTTGTAGCCATTGAGTGGGTTGGAAAGTCTCATGAAATACCGACAATAGGGCAAAATGATTGGAAGATGTTTGACGAAAAGAAAACATTTCGAGAAATCGAATTGTTAGGAGGTGAATCAAGGGAAATTTTGTGGAAAGATTTCTCCTTGACCATACCCCCTACTGTATATCCACCTCGAGAGGATACGGAACTCATCGCAAGTGTTCTTGAAAAAGTCACCCCATTCGGTAAAAAACGCTTGCTTGAAATCGGAAGCGGATCTGGGGCTTTATCGATCCTTGCAGCATCTTTGGGTTGGGATGTGGAAGCATGCGACATCAACCCGTTTGCAGTTGCAGCAACCCGATATAATGCCATTGAAAACACCTTCCATATTGCATCGGCTGAAGGAGGCATTGGTCCGGCCAAGGATGGATTCCATTCCCAATGGATGAAGCCTGGAACTTACGATTTAGTGATGTGGAACATGCCTTACATTCCTAGCGAAGAAATTGAAGAGTATCTTGGGCCAATGGAGGACGCTGCATTAGTCGACACACATCCATCGGGATTGCTGAACGAATTTGCGGAAATGACAAGACGCTTTCAACTCATTTCCCCAACAGGAATTGCCCTTATCTTGTGTAGAGAATACATAGGATTGCATCGCTCGAAGGATGTACTCCTTTCAAGAGGACTAGCAACACAAAGCGTTTCAAAACGTACATTTGATGATGATGAAACCATCCAAGTATTAGCCGTATGGCATCCTTTCTTGAAATCTAAAAAACAGCAGATGCATTCAATCCCATCGACAAACTCTGAAATGTTGGAGGGCAACTACAAACCAGGCGATTCACTGCGAGCAAGATTCCAAACCGATGGAAAGGGGCGTCATGGCCGAACCTGGGATGACCATCTTGACTCGTTTAAGGGAAGTTGGAAGATCAATTCAGACCAAATACCTCACATTTCGTCCCAGTTACAATGTCAAGTTGCTCTTGAAATTGCTTCATTGTTGCAATCTATGGCCCCTAAACCGAATGTCATTAGAGTAAAGTGGCCAAATGATCTCCTCATATTGGATAGCGAATCTAAACAATGGAAAAAAGCAGGAGGAATACTCTTCCAATCTCTCTCAAAAGGTACAGAGCAATTTCTCGTTCTTGGAATAGGCATTAACACGAAGACAACTGCTGAAGTTCAAGGTCGAGGCTCACTTGAAGAAATAGGAATTGACCTCGACAATACTGAACTTTTCACGCTCCTAGACACTGTTGTATCTTCTCTATTTGAAAACAAATCAAACCTAATGAATGCCTCAGACAAAACCACTGACATCAATCTGAAACTATTGCTTCGGCAATGTATCTATAGAAATGAGAAATGTACTGTAAAAGGAATTTCTAGTGAAGGATATCTTCAAATTGAATCACAACGAGGAGAGTCTTACAACATCTCAGACGATCTTAGTCTTCTTTGGCCTCATCTTCAAGTTCAATAATGGCATCCAGAATTTCTTCTGGTTCAGCAGATTCATTCATTCTCCTGTAAACACCGTATCCCGCAAAAGCAAAACCAAGAAGGTATGGGATGAAATTCAATCCATAGGCCCGAGACAGGTCAACGTCGACCTCTCCGTTGACACCTTCCTCCAGAGTAACAATCCATTCTAATTCCCCTCCATTGGAATCGTAACTCATCTCAACATCGCCGTCAGCTACGACCGATTCCCTTAGATCTTCGACTTCTTCACCATCTTCGAAAATCTGAACTCTTATTTCAGATGCATTTTCGACAACGGCTTTGATAGTTATTGAATCTCCGTCGAAGGTTTGAGATGTGCCTTGCAGTGGGCCTTCAGAGCCATTGATTTTTGTTGGCTGGTCCCATTCTTGAATAAACAATGTACCGATTATGAGCGTGACGCCTACAAGCAAAAACACGTCGCTAATCTTCAAAGGGGGAGCAGTCCCTCCACCGGCCATACATCAATCCAAGAGGAACAGAATGAAAATGTTGCCTATTTCTTTGTAGGCTTGGGTAGACCCAAACGTTGCCGTACAAGTCGTATCTTCCCAGAAGAAGAAATTGAATTCAGATTCAATCCCGCATTTGAACTTACAAAGCATTGGCGAACTGCCTCGTAGTCCACCAAATGGACACAAACAATGCCGAGTCCGATATCTTCCTCTATCGAGTGAAGTTTACAGGAATTTGCCACAACTTCTGAACCAGAGAAGTGCACATCATACAACCGAAAATAAATTGATTCGGGAAGAAACTGTCCGAAAAAAGTCTCAAGTTCATTCCTGGAACTGATTGATGAAGGAAATGAAAAACCAATCCAGCGTCGTTTAGGCCGTTTTGCTTTTGACAGTTTAGCAGCCATGGCTCTGCCAAGCACCCATGATTGAAGAGGATGGCGGATAAGAACATCAAACAGCCTAAAGAACCACAACTTTGACGCCTTTCTATGGAAGAAGAGACACCACTTACAAAAATGGCCATCATTCGAAGTCTTCTCTCGCCATCAACAGCCCCTCATCTCCTTCTTCTTGTGATAATTGCAAGCCTCCTACATATTATGGCCAAGGTCGGGACCGAACAAGCTGCAAGTTTTGGCTTCATTTCCTTCTCAGTAGCATATATTTTGCTCGCTCCAGCATCCAACAAGGATGTGTTTCGTAAGTTAATTACATTTGAGAAACTCGAACAAGCATCATTTGCAGATTCAATGAAAGAGCGATTGAAAATTTTGGTTTTACCTCTTGCATTTGGTTTGCTCTTGTGGGGAATCATGTCCTTTGCGATGGGAGAAGGCAATACGCTTTCAGACGTGGGTACGATCATACCCCCCGCCCTCGGTTTCCTATTCGTAGCTTGGGCTGCTGCCCAGGGGTGGTTTTTTGCTTTTGCAACATCGAATTCAATAAAATCTCCAGAGACTGGAACTCTGAAAGATGCATCAGCCCATTCTCCAGTTCCTTCTCTGGTCACAACTTCTACATTGATGATCGTCATGACAATCCTCGTTACGGAAGCATTCAGATTTGGTCTCGGAAACAATAACTTCAGCATCTGGCCATATGTTGCTTCCTTTGCTGTGTTTGCCATCAGCGTAAGAATTACTTGGCCTCTTCGGCAAAAAGCCTCTACGCACACAGCAACACACGCGGTCGCAAAACGTTGGTTTCATGTAACTCAACTTTTCATCACTTGGCACGTACTAAGCATTGTACGTAGTATCGATTCTGCATCATCAAATACACTTATTTTTATCGAAGAACTTGTTTTAATGATCTTCACTGTTTTCATGGCCATATGGGCACTCACGAGTAAAGCAGATGGGCGTAAATCAACCCTATTCACTAAGGATAACGCATTATTCTGGGGTGTTGCCTTTGGATACGGATACGCCGGTAGTGTGGCTATGATCACATCTGTTTTCGATGATTTAACAGCCGTCCTGATAGGAGGGCACATCCTTGTTGTTGCAACTGTCGTTTGGGCACAGCGCTCGTTACTCGACTCTCGAATCAATCGTATGTTCAAGGATTTTGACATCAAAGAGTCTGTGGAATCAATCGATATCAAACCTCAACCAGAGACTCTGACTGAAGAAAATATCCCCGAAATAAAATCGGACCTATCCGTCGACGGTGAAGAAAATGTCGAAAGTTTAGGAGACCCTGTAGATTGGAACCAAAAGCCGGAATCAATTGGCGACGAAACAAATTGGGAAGAGGATATTGAACTTCTGGATTAAACATCAGTAATTCCTGATAGAAGCATGACGACTCTGATCACTCCTTCTAGTTCGGGAGTTACTCTGGCACCGAGAATAACTTGTGCTTCGGAATCTACCGCTGATGTCAATGCGGTTGCGATCTCATCGACTTGGCCAATCGTCATACCCAATCCGCCTTCTATTTGGAGCAGACAACCTTTGGCCCCCCCTACGTTCATTGGAGCCAATGGTGCTTTTATTGTCGCCTCAAATAATTCACTCAAGTTGTCATGATGTCCGGAACCGACCAACATAGTCGAAGCACCAGGCTGACGTACAATTGCCCGTAAATCCATCAGGTCGAGATTAATCAGTCCCATTGAGAGTAATGTACGAACCAAACCATCGACCAAATCTTCGACCCATTCAGAGCCCATGCTCCAGTCCTTTCCACGAGTGCGGGCTTGTCGAGCGAGACGCTCTAGCGAGAGTTGGACACATACATCCGAGTGATGTTCTAGGCGTTGAAGTTCGGTTGTTGCAATCTTCAGGCGAGTAGGTTGTTGGGAAAATGGCAGGGCTGCGATTGAAAGCACAGTCGCTCCGTGAAGTTTAGCTTGTCGTGCAAATTCATGCGAGGCTCCTGTTCCTGTACCTCCGCCCAATCCTGTAACAAGAATCACAAGTTCTGCCTTTTCTAGAAACGGGCGTGTGCGTGAAGCAAGTCCTCGCATCCTTTGTTCAGCTAATGGAGGTAATGCTGCGCAACCAAGCTGGTCTAGAGTGTGTCCTAACCGCATGATATGACCGTCTTCAGTGGGAGGAAAGGACTCATCTGCATCGATCATAAGCAGAGATGCACCACCGCCTCTTGCGTGTGCTCTCGAAGCCCAAGTACATCCAAGACCGCCAATCCCTGCGATGAGGATTTGGGAGGACTCCATGAACCCTCCTTGTGCACAACGCCCTTGAACTTACCTTACTTTTCGATAAACCGCATGTAACGTCGGCGAGCATCGCGAGCCCATGCATTATCTGGTTCTAAGTTGAGAACTCGATCATAATATCGAACTGCAGTTTCAAATTCTGACAGATGACGACCGTAAAGGTGCCCCAAATTGGAGAGAACTGGTATGCAATCTTCAGCCACTTCAAGCATTTGTAAAAGGAGTTTTTCCGCAGCCCCAAGACTGTTTCGTATCATCAAATCTTCAGCCTCATCAAGTTGTTCGAGTTGTTCTGTCGATAGGTCATAGATGTTGTCAAATGGTGTCTCGGCCATGCTTCTGCGAGGCAGGTTGAAGCAATGAATCCTTGCTTTGTTAAAATTTGAAGGTAAAACGCTACACTGCAAGACAATAATCTTACGCTCCACCAACAATGTTTAAGGGGTCCTTGTTAGTCGAGAACCCATAGGGTATAGCCATGCTAACAACCTCATTCACCAAGCGCCGGCCTATCGTCGTCGCAGTGTTGCTCTTGCTCCTTCTACCAGGGCTTGCCACGTCCCTGCCTACAGGTATCGGCGGACAACAACAAAACGGAGCAGATACAATAGACGATGTTGCCAAAGAAGGCTGCCTTTGCCACAACGGAGTCCCTGCTAACGAAGTTCAAGTCATTCTAGATGGCGTTCCTTATGCTTGGACCGCAGGAGAAACCTACGAACTGAATCTTCACATCATTGGAGGTCCAGACGCAGGAGGCCAATACTCTGCAGGATTCGCAATGCGAGTCTCAAGCGGCATCCTCTCAGGAATCGGTGCAGACAACTGGCAAGATGACGAACAATCCCTCACCCATACTTCTGCCTCTGCTGCTGAATCCGATCGAATGTGGGAAATCTCTTGGGTTGCACCTGCTGAAGGCGAAGGAACGATTGTGTTCTGGATTACTGGAAACAGCGTCAACGGTGACGGAGGCCTCGGAAACCAAATTGAAGACATGTGGAATCAACTCACCTTTGCCATTTTAGAAGGCGACGAAGAGAGTTTAGCACGTGGAACAAGGACTGTTTTCGCAGGCGATGGAAACGTCAGCCCGCCTGAACCGACATCTCTTGGAACTGACCTCCATCACATGGGAGCCAAACTTCGTGCCCACTGGCTGGGATTACTGGGCTTCGGAGCTGTCATCATGTGCATCATTTTTGCTGGACTCATGCTCCGCTACGGCTTCTCTACTTCTTACGAAGGTCGAAGTAACCAACTTCGATTACGATACAAACTCATGCGAAGAGGTGATCAGTAATGTACGATGACACAATAAACAGTCTACTGAAAGGTGTTGCAGACGGTTCCATATCAATCAAAGACGCACGTACTGCCCTCGAAGGGGTTGAGTTAACTGAAGAGCAAATGGATGCTGCCATTGACCATGGTGTTCACAACGTCGCTGAGTCAGGTACAATCGTTAGCGCCTCCCTTGCCCCATCTGGGGCATCTTACCTCACTATGTTCTTCTTCGTTTGGGGAATCTTCTGGATCTGCTACTGGTCCTTTTCCCTCATTTACGGACTAGCCAACGATTGGGATCAGCAAAACATGGCATTCCATCTCGCCATGGTCCTAACAACCCTCATACTTCTGGGACTCGTTTATCTAAAATTCATCATACCAGACACCATCATTGTAAAACATTCACAGAACAAATATGTTCCTGAACACCAGAAAGACTGGAAGGAGTACAAGTGGTGAGTTCTATGGCAAAGGATTACGATTTAGTCATACCAGAATCGAAGGCTGGTGCACACACAGCTGCGAGTAACGTCATCAACCGACGCCAATTCTTGCGCTATGGATTTAATACAGCCGCTGGGGTTCTAACGGCATCATTGGGTGTTCTTGGATTCGCATCCATTCTCCTACCACCTGGCGGAGGCACTGCAGGTGACCTATCGGTCAAATTCTGGGCCAAGGGTCGAGAGGATACTGCTTGGTATGGTGCAAAGCACCTACAAACAATGACGAAGTCTGACTTTGCCGCAGAAGCAGCAAAGACCAACACTGGAACTTCTGGCGCATCTGGCGTGTGGAATGGCGTCCCTGTTGTCGTCACCTATGTTGAAAGTTCAAAGTGGGAAGGAACACCTGAAGACAACAATAAAGCCCGATTTATGATGATGGAAGGTTACGATGAAAGCGGGAAATACGTAGGTCACTTCGAAGATATGGTTGCTCAAGATGAGCGAATATATCCTTCTGATGATCTCATCATGGTCTTTGGAAGATGCACTCACCTCTGTTGCATACCTGGATGGCAACTCGTATCGAACCAATACACAGATGATTCATGGACTCCGGGCGGCACTGACGACGGAGGAACCAAACTTTTCTGTATCTGTCACTCTTCTCGATTCGATACAACTGCACTTGAAATGAATACGAACAGAAATCGTTCAAACGGTTCAACATTCAAGTATGCTGGCGTTCGAAAAGCAGGAGGTCCTGCCCCTGTTGGACTTCCGCTTATTCCGATTGTTCTAAACAATGATGTCGTCGAGGGCATTACCGATTATGTCGATTGGCTGACATACTGTGACTGAGGTGAATAATATGACCACAATGTTCTGGATTCTTTGGTTCTTTATTGCCTTCATTATCGTCCTGGTGGCCTTCACTCTCCGTAAAGAGACCGAAGAAATGCCGCGTCGTGAAATTCTACGTGCTGTAGAATCAACTGGAGGAATGGGTGTCTCTGAACGGGCCTTTTTGTGGGTCTTTTCTTGGATGGATACTCGATTCCGTATTCAAGACTACTGGAACATGTCGAAGGGCGCATACTACAACATGCACCGACAAATGCCGCTCACACACGCTGAAAAATACAAACTTCGAATCATATGGTATTGGTATCCACTCTACTGTCTTGGTGGAATCTCCTTCCTAAGTTTCATTGTCCTTGTCATCACAGGAACCGTCCTTGGAATCTACTATGTCCCAGGTGGCGAAGGCGATCCATCACCTGCGTATGCCTCCATGGAATTCATCATGCTCGAGCTTCCTTTCGGTTACATCATCAGAGCGGTTCACCACTGGACGACGCACTTCATGGTGGCATCTGTATTCTTACACATGTGTCGTGTTTACTTCACAGGGGCATACCGAAACCCTCGCGAGTTGAACTGGTTGATTGGTGTAGCCCTCATGGCTCTCACAATCGTCTTTGGATACTCTGGTTATCTCCTTCCATGGGACAGTCTGGCATACGGTGCTGCTGTCATTGGAATTAACCTAGCGAATTCATCTCCATTGATTGGGAAATATATCGCAACTCTTCTGTTTGGAGGGTCTTCATTGACACCTCGGACCGTAACACGTATGTATTTCATACACGTCTTTATTCTACCAGTGATAGTGACTACATTGATCATTATTCACTTGTTTATTGTCTGGGTACAAGGCATTGCGGAGCCGCATTGATACGGGGGAATCTGAATGGGATTAATGGAAAATTTTGGAAGAGTCGCTACATCCTACATGGATGAGAAAGCAAAACTCGAAGAAGCTGGTGAAAAGCGAACACGTACGCGAATGGGGCATGGATTCTGGCCTCATGAAGTCCTGCGTGATACGATTCTCTTTTCGTTCATGGCTGCAGTTCTCCTGTTCTATGCGTGGTTAATTCCACCACCACTCCACGGTGCTGCAGATCCATACGCTCAAGCGGGGTTCGTTTTCCCGGATTGGTATGTTCTGTTCTCCTATGGATACCTACGTTGGGGAGAATATCTCCCACAATTTACGGTCCCTACAGGATTCATTGGCGATATCGTTGGCCAGCCTGTATTCGCATGGAACGCTGCTTGGTGGGGTGCTGCCCTAACAGGAATCCCAATCGGTATCCTTACTCTTCCACCGCTAATCGGAGGACGTGAAAAGAGACCTGTCGAAGACCCATGGTTTGCCGCTGCGGGAGCAGTTTATCTAGCACACATTTGGTTCATCTCCGTTTTCTCGATCAACATCTTCCTCGAATTATACGGGAAAAATAGGTCGGATTATTGTAAACTCGATTCGCATGGAGATTTGCTATGTGGTACGAGAGCACCTTGGATGGCAGATATTTTCAATGCAGTCCCGTGGATTCTGACGGGTTTACTGTTGTGGATTGTTATTTACTTCATGGCCAGAAACATAATGGTCAAAGCCTGGGGATCTGGATTTACTCCTGCTCATGGAAAGCGACTCATCATTGGTGCACTGGTTATCTCCGCAGGAGCATCCGTTGCAACATTCGATACATACGACAACGGTTTCTGGGAAGCTGGAGGTCTTTTGACGATCAAAGGGCTAACGCACGATTATTATCCTGAACTCGAAGCAATGCGGACACAACCATCCGATGTACACGTACACGAATCAAATGAGTTTACCGATGACCGGGGATACTCAGATGATGGTATTGTACCAGCCGCTGCATGGACTGAATGGCAAATTTATCAGCCTGCACGAGAAGTCATTATCGATTTCAGTGATGCAAATAATCACCAAGATGCCGAAGAAGGCCTCAACGCAGCTGGAACAACAACATCCTTCTACGGCGGAGAAGGTTACATCACCAGTGGAACATTTACTGTTACGGAGGACGTGAATAACTTCCCAGATGGCCACCATGAATCAGTCGAAGCACTTACGACAGATGTTGTCTGCGAATACCGATCGAGTGAGCGTAAAATCGATGGAGTCAACACTGCAACAATGCTCACCAGTTCACTCACAGTCTCAGACGCAAATGGAAAGGTCATAACCTCATTCTCCGATTGTGTTGGTGACGAAATCACTCTTGAACCAGGTGTGTACAACTATGAATACAGCCTGCTAGCATCAGGACCTCTTGCTCAGAACAACTCAATCATGACAGAGACAACCTTCTCGATTCGTGCATATCAGCCACTTCTCCTATGGGACAGCAATGCAGGCCCACTTGCTGGAACTGTTGTCAATCTCAGCGATACAGCCACAATTGCTGCATCCGCAGGAACATACAGTGATGTTGTCAATCCATCATACCACGTTAACCCAAAGGCCCTTGACGCAAAACTCACCTATGCAATGTTTATTCCATGTTTGACATTTGGTGCAATCGTAGTTGTTGTATTGAGATCAATGGCACGAGGATATGAATTCGAAATGAACAAGTGTTACGGCTGCGATTTGTGTGACGACGCTTGTCCTGTTCGATTATTCAACGGTGGTGACAAACTCAACATCATTTACAATTCATGGAACAATGAAGACGACGGTGTACCAATGTACTCCTGTCTGACGTGTACTGCCTGTACAAATGCATGTCCTCAACTTGTCAATTACGATTCTTATGTGGACATTCGCCGAAGCCTCATCGTAGGCGGCCCAGCGGCTGAAATCCCTCACACAGTGTTGCAAGCAGTCTTAGCTGCAGAAGCCGAGGAAGCATCAAACGAGGATTTCATCCCAGTGGAAGAGTACCCAATATCATCCAACGTAGGATATTATCCTGGATGTGTCGACTATCTCGACCAAGAGATGGTCTTCTCTCACGTCAATGAAGGAGATATGAATCTTGGAGATTCAACAACTGCTGCATTCACTCTCTTCGAAGAAATGGGCCATGATGTATCCTACCTCGGCCGTGATTTCCTGAAGTGCTGTGGTCACGACCAAAAGTGGCAAGGACTTACCGAAGTATTTGACAAGCTCAAAGCCTACAACCAAAAGAAGATTGAAGCATCAGGCATCGACACATTAGTCTCTTCTTGTGCTGAATGTTTCCGTACCTTTGCTCGAGATTACGAACTTGAAGGTGTCAAGGTTATGCACACAACAGAGTATCTCATCGAAAGTGGATTCGATATGGAACTCTCAACTGATGCTACAACGGTTACGTATCACGACCCATGTCGACTCGGTCGCCAGATGGGAATCTATGATGAACCTCGTGAATTGATCAACGCTGTAGAAGGTGTTGACCTCGTTGAAATGGAGCACAGTGGAGAAGACGCAATGTGCTGTGGCGTTTCCAGTATGATGTCATGCAACGAGAATGCACGTGCTCTGCGTGTATCTCGTATGGAAGAAATCAAATCCACTGGTGCAGACACCATGCTCACCTCTTGCCCGAAGTGTGTTTCACACTTTGAGTGCTTGAAGTTTGAAGGTGATGAGCGATACGAAGACATCGAAATTCTCGATGTTGTTTCTTTCCTTGCTCGAGAAGTCAATGCAAAGAAGAACGAATTGACTCAACCTTCACTTGGTGAAGTTGAAGCTTGAACCGTTCAATCTTCAGTTGGAGGAGTTCCTTCCTCATCCATACCTACGATTTCGTAGTTTGATGGGAATAATGCGATAATGACTCCAGCGATGAGACTGAGCAATCCCCACATGAATTCTTGTTGAACGAAGAGCAGTTCAAGAGCGATAACACAGAGGACGAGCCCTCCGATATTTGAGGTCCAAACAAGCGTCTTGAACGTACCAAGCGATACACCTGTTGTACCATCTTTTCGATATGGTCCAAACTCTCCACCAAAACGTTGTGCTGACGGTTCTTTTCCTTTCTTTGACATCGTACATTCCTCATCGGTCGATCATGCTGATTGCATCTGTTGGACAAGCGAGAACACATAGCCTGCATCCAGTGCAAGCGTCTCTAATGATTTTCGCTTTTTGATTGCTTTCAACTTTGAGCAAGGCGCTCCTCATGGCCACCTTATACATTTCAATGGCATCATCATCACAAACGATTGTGCATTGATCACAACCGATACACAATGATTCTTGAACAAAAGCAACAGCAGTCTCTCCTCCTTTGAGCGACGAATGCTGTACACCTCGCTGACGATTAAGGCTCGAACGAATACGCTTCGCCTCTTCTTCGCGACGACGCTTGAGGTCATCCGAGGACGTCATGTTCCACCTGACTCATGGGTTGGCCTTCAAACTTGGCAACGCTCAAATTAACAAGAAGGTCACCAAAACAGTAGAATGCTCCAACCAAGAGGGGTGGATTCCAAGCCGTCAGTCCTGTGTATGGTACAGAAGAAGCCCATGTCCAATTGCAGAGGTAAGTCCCCCACAATTCCATGGCGAGAGCAAGCCAAACCATTGTGGCATAAAGTCGAGGTTCTGGCCCCCATCGAATGAAACCGAACGTGAGAATCAACAATAGTACTGCAGAGGTATCTGTTCCTTTTACTGCTCCATAGAGAACGAGTGGCAACAGTGCTAGAATCAGATATACTGGCGATGAATGTGGAATTTTCTTGGCTACTCTGCGACCTAAATCAAACAAGAAATAATGGCCAACAGGGACAAAAAGCGGCATTAACCCTCTTTGATATTCATAAATCAACCACACTTCACTGAAGAACAATTCCATTGGTGTTGCGAATGCTAATACTGCCATCATTTCGATTCGTTCTTTACGATCAGTTTTGACGAAAAGATACAGGAAGATTCCAATGCACCAGATATCAACTGGCCATTGAGCATACGTCGCTGAAACGAAGAGTCCAATTGCTATTGTCGTGATGTAAAGCAATTCACGACGCATGGTTCTGCTACAAGCATCTCCTTTATCAGAATCATGACGCTTTCATCGCTTCTAATTCAAGTCCCATAGCGAGCATTGAGAGTTCAGCGACCAATGCGTGCCAATTGTGCGCATGCGTCATGTATCCTGGCTCTTGATCAGAAGTGACGAATTGTGCACTCGGTGAATTGAGATTTCCTATGTCATCTCGTTTTGCATTAAGTCTGTAAAACCAGGATGATGCATCACCATCGACTAGATAGACTACAGGTTCGACTGGGAAACCTTCTTGGGTTTTCATAAGAGTGGGAACGCCTTCTTGTATCAAGAAATCTTCAACATCTGTGGTTCCTTTCCCATACATGAGTTTCTTCATCTTGCGATTGGAAAGATTGAGGAGTTGCTCTCCCGAGGTCACAGTCATGATTCCTAAGCCATAGGTTCCACGATTGTTTTTGACATAGACAACAGGTTCTCTATCAAGGCCAAGAGATTGATATCGCTCTGAAAGAAGAGCGATGAATACATCAACCTCTTCAGCAAGTTTTACTCTGCAGGTTTCTTTTTCCAAACATTTATTCTCAGAGACAAATGAGTCACAAAGTAAGTGCCATGGTTCGATTCCAATTATTTCGCTTACTTCTTCGACAAGGGGGCGTAAATGTTCAAAATGCATAGATTTCTTTCTCTTATGCCATCCCATTTGTGGATTGGGCAATATATGAGGGGACGAAAGCCCCTGTAAACCTTCATCAGTAAGATCATTGTTGAGTAAAATAAAGTCCGGTTGTTCTCCATTTACCATAAGAACATCGTCAATAACGCCGACTTGATTCAATGGAAGTGGGCCATGAATTCCATTAAGTGATTCAAATCCGTCAAGTTCGGGATTACCGATGGTACATCGATATCCTGCTGATTCAACCAACTTACATAACGTTCGAAGATTCTCAACATATCCTTGATTTCTCGTATGAGATTCAGGATAGATATGGACCCACTTACAATCAGGGTTATTTCGTTTGATGTGTTCTGAAATGCGATTTGTGAGATGAGGTAAATCCGAATCAGAGGTGTTATTGAAGCCTGCAGGGAATTGATTGGCATCGACAACCGCTATTTTCCATCCTGCATCACGGACATCCACGCTTCCGTAAATTGGGACCTCTATGGATGAACGTTTTTTATTCATCCATTTGGTCAATTCATCACGCTTTTCTTCGAGTCGATTGCTTAAATCATGTAAGAATGTCATCATATCACCTCATTTAATAGATCATCAAGAGTTCTGTTCTGCAAGTGAAGCCCATGCCCTTGCAGATGTATGGACTCGAACAAACCAAGTCCCAAAGCAATTTCTGGTTGTCTCTTTAGAACCTTTTCGCACACAGTCCATTTTGACGAAATGTCTTGTATTTGAGATGCATATTCACCAAGGCAGGACGAAAGGAGTGTTGGAGAAGTTGCAGTCCCAGCAGGTAGTTTCTTTCGATAAACAACGGATTCAGGAAGGTTCGTCAACGCTGCAGCTGAGCGCAAGGCTTTCTTTTCCAAACCCTTCGATGGAAGACGTTGATTCATCGGAAGGTGCATTGCTTCTTGTCGATGTGCACGTCCAAGGAAAGGAACTCGAACTTCCAGTGAATGGGCCATAGAGTGTCGATCAACAAGACGAAGTTGGAAATTACTAAGCTGACCATGATCCATTTCGAACTGTAATGTCTTTTGTAACGAACTCAAGTGAGTTGACGGGCGATGATCTTGTGTCCACCAGTGAGAGTTGTCTGACAACGATTCGGTTTGGAGAGTTGACGCGAAGGGGTGATCGATATCAGACATTCGAGTCTCAAGTTGTTGTTGATGATGCTTCAAATCCACATATCGGGGATATCCAGCATGTATCTCGTCTGCTCCCTGACCGCATAGGCCAACACGTACGGCTTTCGACATTTGCTGAAACAAAGGTTGGAAGAATAAAACAGAGACATCTAAGTCTTCACCATGCCAAGAAAGTGATGGTAAGTGAGTGGAAAATGAATCGGAATCCATAATCGATTGGTGATGCTCTAAATCCAATGACGATGCTACGAGTTCAGCAGCC
>JAKMFY010000181.1 GCA_022425185.1 Candidatus Poseidoniaceae archaeon
CATCGCACCCAATCATGTAGGAGTGTTTTTTGTTCACAATGGTAGGTGTTCCACTGTTTCCTTCGCAATCTGTTGGCTTAATCCATGCAGAAATGGTGAACGATGTCGAAATCGCTCCTAGCGTGTAACCTTCTGTTGTTGAGGGAGCCTTTAGATGTTGGTTGGTTGTAGAACCTTGGTTCAATTCGACGGCCAAATCTTCGTACGGCTCACCAGGCCGAAGGGTCGTAGAATCCTCAATTTCAATTTCATCGCAGGCATAATTGCCACTCGAACCCGTGCACGCACCATCGTAGGTGAAGCGAGTGAAATCACTGTCCCATGTCGGTCCAGCAGCGGCGACGGTTCCGTTGTTGTTGAAACCTGAAAGGTCAGCGACATTGGTGCCGCTGCCGCTGTACGAACTGCTGTTAGTAGGGTCGACAAAAAGACGTAAATCGAGGTCAGAGAAGAGGTTGTCAAGACTGACTCTGCGCTCTTGAGGGAAATCCTCGTCAAGCTTGGTCGGGTAAGACCAGCCGTGCATCGCCCCAATGTAGGACGTTTGCGCCAGCATAATCATCATGAAAATCAAGACATATGCTTTACGCCTCTGCTTTAGAAGGCCAACGCGTTCAGTCTCAATGGAAGAAAGAGTTCTAGAACAGCCCCCTTCCATAATATTCCTCCATTTTTTTTCATTATTCGTACATATATCAGTTCTTTGCCAATTGTTTAGCTGTTTGGCGAATTAAAGCATACGCAGTCCTTACCCAGAAATTCAAACCAAACGATATAGGGATGTACCCTATCTTAACAGGGTTTTTCAAGAACTACATTGATGGAATTAGGTTACCTTAGCCTCATTTTTGACAGAAGGACTATACAATTCCCCTGTTGATGAGCAATAATGCCTTGGGATTCTTTAGCGTACCTGCTGGCATTACTTTGTGCTGGTTTGATTACACCTGGTCCAAACAACATCACCTGTACAGTTCATGCTGTTGTCTACGGAAAAAAGAGCAACATTCCACTCATCGCTGGAATGGCATTAGGCTTCATCTCAATTCATGTTGTCTGTGGATTAGCTGTGGATTCTTTTGACGAAGATAGTACAATTGGCCTTGCTATGAATATCATCGGATCAATATTCATGTTTTTAATCGCCTTTGGAATTTTATTCCTTGGACGTTCTGATAGGATTCAAAGTTTCCCTGATGCAGTCCCAAAATTGGGTTTCAAAACTGGCGTCTTGATGCAATATGTAAATGGGAAAGAATGGGCCATGGTGTTCATGATCATGTCCAAATTTTTGAGTGATTTTGGTGGTGGCATAAATGGGATTTTAACAATCGCTACAATCACCACCAGCGGCGGAATTGCAGCCATGTTTGTCTGGTCTCATCTCGGAGAGAAAATCAAATCGAAAACAGATGAACCAGGATTTGTCAAAAACGCATTCACAGTGCTGGGAAGTTTGCTTTTCATTCTAGCAATTGTCATCTCAATCAGAGGACTTTGAACGAGAGGTTTGTTCAGACCAAGAATTGATGATTGTATTTTCAGCGAACTGTAAATGCTTCGCTTGCTCATGAGAAATACGTATCTGAAAATACGTCATATCCCCACTTGCTTTGGGCCTGTTACGGCCAAGAACTCAATCACTTCTTCTTGTGAAGTTCTCGGCCTTGCTTAGCCCACTCGTCTCGCTTGACACGACCTGGGAAGAACTCGATGGCCTTGTTGACTTCTTCTTCGATATCAGAGGTCATGTTACCAATTTGTTCGAAGGTATAGATTCCAAGTGCGTACAACTTCTCAGCGATGAACGGTCCAATTCCCTTGATGGTTTGGAGATCGTCTTGCTGATCGATGGTTGCAACACCGAGGATTCCGAAGTCAATGCCGTCTGCTTTCTGAGCAATTCGCTCCAAATCTTCAGCTTGCTTGAGTGCCTTCTCGTCAAGTTTAACATCTTCACCAAGCAGAATCTTTGCTTGAGCAACCCATTGGTCACGCTTGACGCGGCCTGGGAAGAATTCGATGGCAACGTTGACTTGTTCCTCGAGTTTTGCATTCATGTTGGCAAGTTGTCGGTATGTGGTAATTCCAAGAGCGTTGAGTTTCTCTTCCAAGAATGGTCCAATACCCTTGATGACTTGCAAGTCATCCTTAACCATAACAATCGATGCAGCACCAAAGACACGAGTTACTCCGCTAACACCGGTCAAGACGTTTCCATCCTTACCCGTCCAAGCGATGAGTGTGCTTCCTTCAGAGTCGGTAATTGCAGCAGATCCACTTTCAGCGAACTCGGATGCATCTCCAACTTCGAGGGTCTTTGAGCCCTTCTTGACTTCAGATTTCAGTTTCGTCGAAGTTGCCTCTCCAATCACCTTGAAGTCAATGGATTTCGCACGCTTCTTAACACGTTGAAGTTCCTCTTGTTTCTTAACTTCCTTCGTCGTTGCAGCAGGTTTCTTCTCAGCCTTCTTCTTAGAAGCGGCTTCTTCCTTAGCCTTTTCTTCAGCAGCGGCAGCCTTTGCATCAGCCTCAGCCTTTGCTTTCTCTTCCGCTTCCTTAGCAGCCTTAGCATCAGCATCTGCCTTCTTCTTGGCA
>JAKMFY010000209.1 GCA_022425185.1 Candidatus Poseidoniaceae archaeon
TCGTACAATGAGAACAATTTCAACAGAACCCTTGTTGGTGTTGCAGATCCAACTCATCCCGATTCAGACTCGGATGGAATTCCTGATGGTTGGGAATATTGTTACGCCCTTTACGGTATGGATAACCCGACGACTGCAAACCATTGGGCTTCAAATCCATTGAATCCATATGACGTCAATTATGATGGTGATTCTGATGGCTGGTATGGCCGTACTGCATTTGATGTACCTGCTGTCCAAGGTGATTGGGACGCCCGTACATTCGCACCATCTTCTCAAGTTATTCAAGCAGGTATTGGTTCACTTCCTTTCACCAACTGGATGGAGTGGGATAATGAAACAAGACCCGATCTCAACGATAGTGACAAAGACTCAGAATCATATGTGACGATTGTTAGTAATGGCCAAGTGACAGAACATTACCAAGACTTCAACTTAACAGACGGTCGAGAAGTGTTCAAATATGGTACAAATCCAATGGATAATGATACTGATGGTGACATGATTCCAGATTGGTATGAATATGCGAAAGCTTGGAATGAGACCAACGATAATTACTCTTCTTATCTCCAAATCAGGGTGGTTTGGATAGATCCTGCAACGGGAGGGGCATGTGATACATCTACGAATTCTTGCTTACCATTATCGCTGAATGCTGGGACATTGCAGCGACCGGATCTTGATTTCACTTGGTTTACAATGGATCCGCGTGATGCCATCGATGCAAATTATGACCCCGACCAAGATGGAAATTGGGATTGTTCAGGTGCTGGATGTTCTTATGAGCCATATACGAATTTCCAAGAATATTTCGGTATAACAACTGAATCTCTCTCAAGCCCGAATGCGGTTCGATTGTCTGGGCTGACGTTTGAAGGTCAAGTTCTACAAGAAGGATGGCAACTTCGTTCGTTAATGCTTGGTATTGGCCAATGGGATGAAGGTGTGAAAAACTATCTAAAGATGGATAAATCCCAAAGTAATGATTTCAGATATGCTTATCTCGTTGATGACAACGATGTAGAATTCTTGGTCCAAGATGCTACGAATCACGTAATTCAATGCGCGGGTAATCTCACTGATTCATGGGAAATCTACTACACAGGTGCTCCAAATACAGCTCCTGTCCGTTCCGTAGGGGAACATGAGTTGGGCTGGTACCTTTTAGACTACAACAACGATCACGTCGCTGAAGGAACAGATCCTACAAATTGGGATACTGATGGCGATTGGATGGTAGACTGGTTCGAAGTCAATGACGATGAACAGGACGGAAGTCGGGGTGAAAGTTCCCCAATCCGGTATGATTCTCGCCAAACCACTTAGTGTCCTGGGATGGAACGCTTGATAATGTTCAAAGTTCTGCGTGTAAACAATGAGTGCAAACTATGTCTCGAGGCGAACCCTAGCAGCGCTGCTTCTTTCTCTTTTCATGGGTATGAGCATGTCTCCATTCAGTGAACTCTGGATTGAAAATGCAGAAGCTGCAGAAGTTGCACGACACACTTACGAATTTAGTGATGGGACGACTGAATATATTGCACTCTATCAAGGCGGAAATGCTGACAGCGGTGCTAAGATCTCACTTCCAAAAGGAGCAGAGGTAACCGATGTCCAAATGACTCTATCTGGAGCATCTGCAACGGGTTGGTCTTCTATTCCGACAACAACTCGAGATCATTGGGTTGCTGGTGAAGCATCAAATACGGATAACAAGAGTTCTGACTTAACTCTCGCTATGGCTAATGTTAGTCGGGCTTTCAATACACATAGCATGGACGAGGATGTAAATCCCTCGAGCACTGCCTGGCTGGATAATGGAACTTACGCAGTTCGCCAACCTCACACATCAAACTCAACAGATGCCCTCTTTTCCCAACAACGAAAGTTAACTCCTAACTCTTTGAACGCTCAAGGACAAGGAGCTGTTCTTCGCCATCACGATTGGTTGTACCTCTCTACATGGTCATCGACATCTTTCCACAACATCGTTCATCGGTTATATCCAAACAACGGAACACGTGAGAGCATCATCACACTCGATCAAAACGGATGTACATTGCCCTCAAAACATTCCTCATCATATTATGGTCAATACGGCTTCAGAGATTGGGTTGTAACAGATGATGAACGACTTTTTGCTGTTCTCTCTGGGTACAAATACTTCTACAGTTCAACCGCGAATACACTCTACCATCGAGTTTTAGAATTTGATATCTCAAACGAAAATGAATGGGTTTGTATCAACTCATTCCAGCCACAAGGAAATGGTGACTACACTGGTATTACATATGATCCAGTCGATGACACCATTTGGATTCTGCATAATCAGAATCGAAGAATACAATCCTATGAATTGAATGACGCCGGGAATCTTGAACGAGGAGACGAATCCTTCACATTCCAAACATCATCTTCTTCGATTTGGCAGTGTGGTGTAACCAACCAACAAGCACGCGGTCTAGAAATGAATGAAACACACTTCTTCATGCGATGTCAAGATGGACAATATTACAACGATCGAGATCAACTTGAAGCATGGGGTCGTTCAGGAACAGCAACTGCTCTGATTCCAGAGAATTCTATTCGTAGTATTTCCTCGCTTGGCTATGGTCTATTCTATGATGGCCAGCGATTCCTTACTGTTGATTCAGGATACTCGACGTGGTCAAGTACGCCTTCATATCACGAGTTTGGTACAAGTTGGACATACAAAACGACGCCAGCACCCGGTACAACGACATGGCTTGGCCCTGTAATCAATACTGTCGAGGACGTATTGGCAGTAAATATGGAAACACTGTGGTCTGCTGCTTCCATTGGCGATCGAGTTGATTATTGGGTATCTGCTGACAATGGTACACACTGGGTTCAAGTCGAATCCAATACAACCGTTCATTTCGAACATCCAGGGACGGAACTCGTTTGGAAAGCCACTCTAATTGGCTCTACTGCTGTATCTTGGTGGGTTGATCTAGATTATTCTACTGAATACGAAACAAGCGGAACTTGGATTTCTCCTGCTAAGCCTACAGGTACAAAGGTGGGTAAAGTTCGGCCACAATGGACTGCTATACAAGACCCATCCACTACTCTAACGGTTCAGGTTTCCAATGATGATGGAACAACATGGCAATCTGCAGAAAATATGGTTGAAACGAGTTTCTCAACCGATGGGGCAGGTAATGTTTTGCGTTATGCTGTTTCAATGACAACCACAGATCCGTTTATCACACCAGTTTTAGATAGTCTGGAACTCTTCTATGAAGAAGGATATCCTGACAAGCCAAAAATCGATGTCGGCTATGATGGTGTCTTTGATTGGAAGAGTATTCTTTTCCTGAATGAATCCTCCATTGACGTAAATGATGACTCAATCGTCGGTCAAGATGTTGAATTCCAACCAACACTTGTAGACGCGTTCAATGATTTTATTCCAGATAATGGGGAAGGATTTGTGGAAGTACCACTCGCCATCAAGGCACAAACCTCTGGACGTGTGAAAATAACGAACATAGATGTGTCCTACAAGATGAACACTCACGCTATTGGTGCCGTTTTCGAGGGAGGCATGGCTGCTCCAGACGGTATTGCCCGAAAT
>JAKMFY010000218.1 GCA_022425185.1 Candidatus Poseidoniaceae archaeon
CGTACACTATCGGGTAAATATGAGCCGAGTTGTTTCTTTCAGTGTTGATAATAAATTTGCAGATGAATTGGAGAATTTAGTCGAAACTTCAGGCTATGCCAACCGGAGTCGTTTTTTGAGAGATGCCTCTCTCCATTTTGCAGAAGAGTTGCAACGTGGCAGCATAGAAACCATGAATCCTGAAACCAAAATTGAAGGTATCCTCATCGTATTTTTCCAACATGGGATTGAACAAAAGCTACACGATATTCGCCATTCAGGAAAGATTGAAGTTACATCTTACAGCCATACAAGTTTGTTCAGTAATTCTTGCGTAGACACCATGCAAGCATTCGGAACTGCTGGTAATCTCAGGTCTGTGATGCAACAATTACAGACCACTCAAGACGTAGATCGAGTAAGCTTTGTTCCAGCTCCGCTTCGTGACCATGGGTGCTGCTGAGGGATTTTATCCACTCTAATACTACACAGGTCTTAGAATTATAAGACTTAATTGATTAGGATAACTGGTGGGTGTCATCAATAGACGAAATACTTCTTCAAGAAATTTCGTCGAAAAATGGGAAGATCTTCCAGCAGGAGATTGGCTTGACACCGATGAATACGGTACGCATTGGTATCTTGCTAACGATGGAACGCATTGGTTTTCAACAGACGGAGGTTACGAAGTCTGGGTTGATGAAGAAGAGAAGGTTGTAGAAGATCATTCAAAATCCCAAGGCATCACCTTCTCTTGGGAAGAGGATGAAGATGACGATGAGGATGATGATGATGGGGTTAAAATCAAACTCAAGAAACAACGATTACGGCCTGACCTTGGTGCACTTCCTGGTGTTATTGGCGTTTTGATGGCCCTTGTCCTTCTATCGTACACGTTTTTCTTCGTCGTCCCTTTGACAGAAATACAGATTGAAAACTTTGAGGAAGAATACTTACTTGATTATGCTTCTGATTACGAGGAAGTTCAACAATTGAACTACATCGCACTCGGTATACTCATTTTTATTATGTTCATTTCAATCATGAATCTACTTGTCAAAGTTTGGTGGTTTGTAATGCCGTTAAGCCTCATCGCATTGATTGGGGTATTGATTTATACAGCACATCTTTCAACTGAGAGCTGGAATGATTATGATGACTGGTACAATGAAAATTGCAGTGATGAATTTTACGAGGAATGCGGGGAATCAGATCAAGTGTCGATATACACCTCGGAAGCGATGTTTTCGGGATACTGTGGTGGACTTGCGTTCCTCATCATTGGGATGCGTACGCTCAGTGGCATACTAAATTTCGAGTATGATGAAGAAGAAGACGATGATGACTATGACTTCTATGGGTACTAAAGTGTCAGGATTGATGCAAGAAGAACCCATCCTGTAAGCATAGAGACTCTGAACAAGGTTGTTTGGAAGTCTGCTAACGTCTTGTGTTTAAGAATAACAACGATGTTCAAGATGGCCATGATGCCTGCTGATAACAGGAACCAGGCTTCGCTCATAGGGTCTGATATTGCAAAACATGCTAACCAGAGTAATGTCATTTGAATCGAAGTTCTTGTTGTGACCGTCTCTCCAAAACGAGCAGGGAATGAGTGGACGCCCATTTCCCTATCACTTTCAACATCCATTCGAGCATAGTTAAGATCGAATGCGGCAATCCACAGCACGACACCCAGAGAGATGTAGAATATTGTTGGATACCAAAGGAATCCATCACCTGTTCCGAGAATAGCATCAAACCCATGAACGTTAGCAGCGATTGCAACCCATGCGCCTGCAGGAGCAAGTCCTAGGCACAAGCCAAGCCAAAGGTGACACAGCCACGTAAAGCGCTTCATGTATGGATAAATTACGAATGTGAGAACAGGAAGCCAGGACATTGCTAAGGCCACAGTGTTGAGCATTCCAGCACCTAACAACAGCATGGCAAGGAACAGTGCTGCTAGCCACCATGCAGTTGATTTCGACATGGTCCCGCTTGCAAGATGTCGTTGCGCAGTTCGAGGGTTCGCAGCATCAATGTCTCGATCGATGATACGATTGAGTGTCATTGCCAAACCACGGGCTGCAACGGCTGCAACAAGAATCCATAACAAGTCAATGCGTAACCAACCGTAGCCGGTATCCGTAAGTTCGGATTGGAATTGATCGTACGCTATGAGATAGCCAATGAGAACGAAGGGAAGAGAGAACAAGGTGTGTTCAATCTTTACGAAGCTAGCTATTTGCTTGAATTTCATCCGCTCACCTGAATTCTAGATGCGCAGGCCATTGGTATTTGTCGAGTTCGGGATGTTTACGGACGGCCTCGAGGGTTTCGTCACTATGCATTGTGATAGCAGGCCATCTTCGAACACCATGTTCAGAGGATGGAATTGGGGTTGTTGCATCCCAGCACATGCGTTCTTTCTCTTCGTCGAATGATAGTCCACGGCCAACATCAAAGCGAGAGGTAAGTTGCCAAAGCAGTCTTCGTCGTGCTTTCTCACAATGAAGATCGAGATCATCGTTGGTAATAAATAGCCATCGCAAATTTTCAGAATTTTTCAATTGCCAAATTTGATTTCTCAATTGCAGTATTTTTTCTCTTCTTTCTGATTCGGCTTCATCATTTGATGTTGATGAACCATCCTCCGGAGTAGGTGAATGCGGAATGTTTGTTGTGACGACAAGAATACTTTCTCGCAGCATACGGGCATCGGTAACAGCATCCAAAGAAAGTACAGCCTCGAGGTTATCGAATACAGGAGGTGCTTCCAGTCCTTGGCGCCATGCAGGAACAATTTGCTTGTAAGATCCTTCAAGCGGTTCGTTTGATGAGCGAGGGTCCCGTTGTGTCAGGGTGGTTGCATCGATAAGAATCTTTGAATGAACGTTTTCATACGGACTTGCCGCTTCAAGAGAATCAGCAACCATGCCATCCAATACGATGATGTCAGTTGCAATGTGGACGTTGTTATTCATGGCATCAAGGAGTGCTTCCAAGTCTTTTGGATCTTGGTCTGGGTCGACAACGATCATACTCTTGAGGAACATCATCTGCCCGGCTCCAAAGAGTCCGAGTGCTGTCTTCCTCCCTTGGCGAGGATAACGCTGTTTGGAGGAGACAATGGCAAGGTTATGGAATCCAGTTTCAAGTGGAAGATGGACACCTATGACATCTCTATGTTGGAAGCGAAGGACTGGGGAGAATTGCCTTCCTATTGCTTCTCCAAGATACCCATCTTCCATCGGAGGTAATCCCACGATTGTAGCAGGGAGCATAGCGTCTTTTCGATGAGTAATCGCTGTAACGTGCATCACTGGATACTGACCAGTCAGTGAATAGAAACCGAAGTGATCACCAAATGGTCCTTCAGTTCGAGTTTCACCAGGAATGCAATACCCTTCTATGACGATGTCAGCTTCAGCAGGTACCATCAAATCCTGACTCACTGCTTTTGTGATTCTTAACGAGCGGCGCCCGAGAATACCGGCGAATTGGTATTCGCTCAAATTGTCTGGTAGAGGTGATATGGCTGAGAAGATCAGTTCTGGAGGTCCACCAATGCATATTGCGACGGGCATTCTCTCTCCACTCGCTGCAGCATGGTCTGCAGCATGCTTGTGTATTTGCCAATGCAACCCGATGTTCTTTTCATCAAACACTTGGGCACGATACATACCGAGATTATGTTCTCCTGAATTTGGATCCTTTGTAACAACTAAAGGTAGAGTTACGAAATGCCCCCCGTCCATTGGCCAGGTTTTTGGGATTGGGAGTTTGGTCAAGTCTGGATTTTTCATTCGAACCTGTTGACATGGTGCTCTGAATCGCTTCTTTCTTGGAGGCATTGCAAAGGCATCACGGGCAAGCGGCAATGCCTTCCATGGCATTTTTACAAAGGCTCCGATGTCAGGCTTCATCATTGCAGTCATACGATCTCCAACTTCGGTTTCATGGGATGCTCCCAAAGCGTCGAGTGTTCGTTGATGACTTCCAAAAAGATTCATGACAAGAGGCATCGATGCAATCGTTCCATCTGGAAGTCTTGGTTGTTCAAAGACAACAGCAGGGCCATCGTTCTTCACCAAAAGATCAGCAATTGCTCCTGCTTCATAGGCGACATCAACAGGTCTGCTGATGCGAAGCACCTCTCGTTTCTTCTCGAGATGTTTTAGAAATCGTCGTAGACGTACCCAAGCCACGTCCATCCCACAAGCCAACTACCTTTGAATCGTCGCTTTTGAGCACAAGGTAGAGATAGGACTATTTTGAATCAAAATGCCTTTACTCATCCCTTGCTTGAATACCAATTTTGTAGAAAAACATGAACAATGTACCAAAGATACAATGAAACAAAGAGACAATTCGAAGTTCGGAAAAGAACATGACAAACGCCATGAAGTAGAATAGACCAGCAATGATTGCATTCTTACGGGAAACCTTGACTGGTTGAGAATCAGTATCAGGGCTTGAACCCGCTAAATCTTTCCATTGATTCGTTTCAATTGAGAGGTCTTCAGAGATACCATTCCAAAAGGTACCATCCTCACTTACTTCTCGAATGAGGTCCATGACCCGTGTCTCCCATGAGGGGGTATAACGCTTATGCCGACGGAATTCTTATCCAGTTCGACTTGTCTCAATCACAGCAGCTCTTTTCGATACTGTCTTGTGCGCAGAAACAAGTCTTTGCAGGTCGAATGTCAGCACGAGAACTTCGCTCATTGAACAACGCAGTGACTTCTGCAAGTTCTTCAGGTGCATCTCCACGTGCCTCAAGACAAAGTTTCAGGCCAAGTAAGCCCCACATGTTGTCTTTCCACAATTCAATATCAGCGCGATAAACTGCTTCTGCTTCTTCAATTTCTCCTTGCTCAAACAAAAGTGCTCCGAGAATATGACGAACAGGTTGCATTTGTCCCCATGGTTCGTTGTATGCGAGGTTGAGTGAGAGGTCTACTCCACGTCTTAACTCATCGAAGGCTGCTGTGAAATCATAGTCCTCGCCATTGGCTTTTGCAAGGAATTGGCGACGGTACTCGATTTCAGCTTCAAGAATGGCTGAATTGACATTAAGGATTGAAGGCCCTTCTGCTGGATCTTGGTACATCAAATTATTATGCATCAGTCGCCCAGCCAATGCTGGATTTGTTAGTGCTTCTTTGAACAGTACTTGCTCTGCTTCTGCCTCGGGAACCATTCCCTTGGATGCATAGGCTACGCCACGTGCATAGTGCTGTGTTGCAATGGTTGCTGGGAATGCATCTCTTTCTGTCTGCATTGGTTCAGCGAGTATTTCATCCCACTTACCAAATCGAATCATGACGTGCCACGGCATCGTAACATAGGATTCAAGGAAAATTGCTCCCATTGGAATTATGCCTGCTAGCATAAATCGGACACCGTGGTTTTCGTCACCTGCTGGTAGGGTGGCTGCAGCCTTTCTTGCATACTTCATTGCAGTCTCGTATTGCCCTTCGAACATAGCACACCAGACTACAAAGTGATGGTTGTGCATTCGATAGAATTTGTAGAATTGAGATTCATTACCAGTTAGTTCAACGTAATGATCGTCAGCCTCAACTGCAGCAATGTTACAGTCCATTGCTTCTTTCCATTGGCCAACCCATGCATCAATGTGGGATGGCATGTGGACAAGGTGACCCATTCCTGGCATGACCGTTCGAAGAACATCAGCAGCAGGCAGAGCACGCTCTGGGTAAGGAGATAATTCGAGAGCGTGGCAGTACAAGTGGCACAATGCAACGTGTCGCTTTGCGCCTTCGATGTTCTCAAATGCGTCTTCCATTACCTTGACCAATAGCAAGGTATTGTCGTCCGCAGGAGTGATTTCACCTGTTGCAGTATTCTTGTCCCATAGTTGCCAAGCTTTCAGATTCATGAGGGCTTCAACATATATTGCGGCAACATCCAAGTTTCCGCTGTACTTTCGGTAAAGAGGCTCCATTGCTTCTGCAAATGCTACGTTTAGTTCAGGGTCGTTCCCCATGTTGAGGACGGACGGGTCTGCTGCATCACGTGCTTCTGCCGAATGTCGTTGTGCCAATGCATCGATGAGATCTTGCTCAAGTTCTGTGCAACCTTCTTTGAGAGAAACTGCTTGTTGAATGGAATCGTGTCCAGAGCCAAGACCTGGGCTCCAGTTGTAATTGGAAGAGACGCAGTATGCAATTCCCCACCATGCCATTGCGCATGTAGGGTCGAGTTCTGTAACCTTGCTAAAACATGCGATTGCTTGTTCGTGATTGTAATTGAGCATGTGTCCGAATGCTTCAACATACATTGCACGTGCTTCTTCGTTAGCGCAGGTAATCGTTGTGGCAAAGAAATAATTCGATGGTTCTCCAAAGTCGTAATCGGTTGGTGCAAGTGACATGGTTGACGCTGAAATAGAACTAATATAAATCCCGTACCTAAAATCAAGGGATTTTGGCAAAAAAGCCGAATTCTTAACGATAGATTCCAGAAACAGGCACGATACGACCCTCGATAGAGCAGCGGCTTGGGTTGAAGTATTGGATATTGTAACAATCTTTTGTGCCGCCCTTTATTCATAGTATCAAATCAAAGAAGTATGCAGTTTGAGGGATAGCACAACTGCAACTAGCCTGGCTGCTAATTTTCAGAATGAAAATTATGTTGTTGGATTAACTGCTGTCATTGAATATGAGAACTAAGCCTCCTAAGCGTACTCTTTGAGTATAACTAAAACCCATCCGGATATACCGTTTGATTCATGTGCCAGTGTGGCTTCTTAGGGATATGGCAGAGGTAGTTCGTCGTTGTGATCTGCTCGTTATTGGTGCAGGCCCAGGTGGAGGTTCTGCTGCTCTCCATGCCTCAAGACTTGGTTTATCGACACTCATTGTAGAGGCAGATCCTGAAGTGGGAACGCCGGTACATTGCGGAGAATGTTTGTCTGACTTGGCTGTAAAAAATCTCGACCTCGAAATTCCAGACCACGTTAAAGCACTTGATGTGAAAGGCATACGTGTAATCTTTCCAGGAGGGGTAAGCAAACTTCTAACCGAGCCTGGCTACGTGCTTGAGAAGCATCTGTTCGAACAATGGCTGGTGGAAGAAGCCGTCAACTTGGGGGCTGAACTTCAACTCAATCATCGAGTCACGAAAATGGAAAGAATTTTCAATAGCGATAATCAATTTTCCAATTGGAGAATTGAAGGTAAAGGAAATGAATTTCCAATTGAATGTTCTGCAGTTGTTGATGCTTCAGGAGTCTCGGGAGCGGCTTCAAAATTACTCGATATGGGTACAGAAGTAGAAGTCATTGCTGGCTTTCAATACGAACTCAATGATGTTCCAAATGATGGGTATCTTGATTTCTATCTCTGGCCGAAATATTCTCCGCATGGATATGTTTGGATGATTCCCAAGGAAGGAGAACGGGCGAATGTTGGGCTTGTAACAACTGAAAAGAAAGGAGCAATTCGCTATCTTGACTCTTTCATTGAAGATACATATCTGAAAGGTAAGCCGACAGTGAACCCTCCTTGGAGAAAGGATGGTATGAAAATCAAACCGTTTGGAGGTACAATCCCAATCTCAGGGCCAAGAAGTACAACAACGGGAGATGGTTTGATCTTAGTGGGCGATGCTGCAGGTTTCACATCTCCTTTGTTCGAGGGCGGCTCTCACCTTGCACTATGGTCAGGACGGGAAGCGGCCCATGTAATTGCTAAGGCCATGGGAAAGGGGGATTTATCTCATGCTAATCTAAAGCCATATGAATCGGCTTGGAAATCTACATTCCCTCCGTATCATAAGATCCTACGAGGAAAAGAAGCCCTCTACAATCTATCGGATTCAGAGATGGAAGCAATGGCAAAGTGCCTTCCAGAAGAACTTGGTAACATGGGTCCGTTTCAGAAACTTGGAATCGGTTTGAAGATACTTGTTCGTAAACCGACATTGCTTTTCAAGAGAATTATCTCAGTTTTACTCTCGTTTGGATACAGCCGTGCAAAACACTTCGGTTGGTGATGGTCTCACGCAAAGGGATAACAACAGCGCGACCGTGGAACATACATGTGGGGATGGACACTCGGACTCGCTGTCATCGCTTGCATTGTGATGATGGTTTGGCCAAAGTGGCGTGTTGAACACCCTCTTGCTTCAGTTGGCCTCCACTTAGCGGTTGCTGCTCCTTTCGTTGCACTCGCTTCCCGCTTCATCGTCAATGATACGGACATTCTCCATGTTGCACTGAATGGTGGAGAAGATCTTCCACTCAAGTATCGTTTTGCGGCAACATGGGCAGCTCGGGAAGGTCCGTTGTTGATGTGGGCTGCATGGATGGGTCTTGTCAGTTGGTGGTTTGCTCGCCCTCTCGCATCCGAACAGGAGAATACGCACAAACTCCGTCTCCGCCTCATGTACGGATTCACCTTGCTTCTCATTCTCATCTCAATGACGCTTAATCCGTTTGCTGAGAATCCGTACAATTTGAGAGGTAGTGGGTTGAATGAACTGCTTCAAACTGATTTGATGGTTATTCACCCACCTCTTGTTTTCCTAGCCTATTCACTTTGTATTGCATTAGCGGCAACATCGGTTTCTATTCTTCAATATGGCGATGATGAGGACATCGACAAAAGAATGCTGCATCAAACACGCCCTGGTCTTTTGATAGCGACACTAGGGATTGGCCTTGGAGGCCTTTGGGCATACATGGTTCTTGACTGGGGCGGATATTGGGCATGGGATCCTGTCGAAACAGGTTCTTTCCTACCTTGGCTGGCTTTGGTTCTCATGGGACATTTACGAACACGTCCTGGAAAGACTTCCACATTGATGTGGACTGGACTTGGACTTGCAACAGGAGCACTTGCCTTGTTCGCAACTCTTGTCACACGTGCAGGTGGTGTTTGGGCTGCTTCAGTCCATACGTTCGTTGTCGCAGATGAGGGGACGCCTCCGACCGATGTGTTCAGTCGGATGTTGCTTCTGAAGGACAAAGCAGAAGGTGTTGAAATCGTCTCATATGTCCTTGTTATTCTTCTCTTATGTGGCGTATTCATTCGAGCAACTCAAGGACAAACGAAGCGACCTATCTCCTATCTTTTCTTCATACCCATTGTAGGAGCAGCCATCGCAGTCTTGTTTGATTATACTTCATATGAACACGTTCCAGCCTTGTTCTTTGTTGGAGTTGTTTTCTCACCAACAATGGTTGAATGGCCAAAGAAAACCCTCGTTCCAGAAGAAGAGTTCTGGTCTTATCGGGGTTATCTGTCGCTTCCATGGCTGCTCATTGTTCCGCTTACGGCCTACGTTTTGACTCAAGATCTACTCTTTACCCTCCTGAATGCTTTGATTTTTGCACCATTGTACACATCAGAGGATGCTCGAAAGGCATGGGGCTGGGGTGCAGCTGGAACAATGATGTGTCTTGCCGCAGCATGGTCTGGATTAGTCGATCTCTACATTGCAGCGATTTTACTCGGATTCTACATTTTGCCTTGGCTCGTTATGGGGGAAGAAGAGACAGAATCAGAAGACTGGCTTTCTCGCAAATTCATCCTCCGCCTTGCTTTGTGGGCCCCAGTGGTTTTGACAAGTTTGTATCTGATTCTTACCCTTGTCATCTTGATTTCAAGTATTGATGCGATTCAATTCGAAGCGCACGAATTGTATGGTGCACCGTTCATCATGGCCTTAGCGTTGGCAATGTTCGCATACACGTCTCGGCATCAATCACCTCAGCGTATTGCTTCGATCGTAGCCGGGGTTGCTTTCGTATCTATTCTCTTAGCGACGTTTCTTCCTTCTGCATTAGGTGGTGATGCAAGTGAACCGATTTCAGAATACCTTTCTCGTGGAACAATTGCATGGTTGGTTCTTCCTGCAGTTCTGGTTGCAGTAGTCCCGATGGGTGCAGAAGTCATACGAAGAGTTCGAACATCCGGGGTCAAGAAAATAGCACCTGCAGCTCATCTGGTTCACTTTGGTCTCTTGCTTCTCTTAATCGGGCACGTGTTTACTACCGTACTTGTCGATCGTGGAGATGCATCCCATCGCATAACGTTGGTACGTGGAGAATACGTAGAAGTTGGAGACTATGAGTACATGTTCGAAAATATTATTCTCGAAGATGAAGGTCTCGAAGTTGGAGATCGATATGTTGGTGCAATCATTAGCGTCTACCAAGATGGTGAGAAGATAGGAACAGTCCAGCCAGGATTGATTGGATTTGACAGTTCTCCAAATCCTCCGCGTAGTGAGGTGGATACGCTGGTTCGCTCTCACGGAGACATTGTGTTCATTTTCGATGGTTCCCAATCTTCGAGCATGATGCAACAGGTTCAATTGGACGGCGAGGAATCGGTTCAACGGATGCGAGTCATCATCTATGACCTTCCAGCATCCCATTTAGTCTGGGCCGGATGGGCCATCATGATGCTCGGAATGGCTTGGTTAACGGTGCTTGATGCACGCCAAACTCCTCACATTAAGGCTGAAGAAGAGTAGTATCTTCAGCCAATTGACTTATGAACGCCATCAGAGTCGGCGGAGCATTCAGGTGATGAACACATGGAAGAAGGCGACATTATTCACGTTGATTACGACCTCTACAATGGCGAAACAGGCGATTTGATCGAGACAACAAAAGAAGCAACTGCAAAGGAACATGAAGTACACGAAGAAAACCGCACATACCAACCAATGGTTTGTGTAGTTGGCTCCGGCTCACTCATCCCTGGATTTGAAGAAGCTCTTCTCAATGCTAAGGCGAACAAGGACGTTGAACTTGAACTTGCACCTGTAGATGCTTACGGAGAGAAAGACTCTGAACAAATCGAAACCATCAGTATCGACAAACTTCGACGTGCTGTCCGCGACCCAAATCAACTCTATCTCGGCGCTCCAGTCAACATTGGTGGTCGACAAGGATACCTATCCTTCCTCGCTGCAGGACGTGCTCGTATCGATTACAACCATCCAATGGCTGGAAAGACACTCAAGTACAACTTCAAGATCGTCAAGGTCGTTGAAGGCAAGGATGAAAAAGTTGCGGCATTGCTTGAATCTAATACAGGCCACTCCGACTTTGGCGTTACTTTTGATGGAGATGATCTCAATATCGTTATTCCACAAACAATGCTTTTCGATACCAATGCGGCTATGATGAAATTCCGTTTGGTTACCGTTCTGAGAGATGCTGTAGAATGTGGCAAGGTTTCCTTCATTGAAGAACACGAACCACGAGTTGCAGCAACTGAAGAAGAGTGAATCCTCCATAGGGAAGAGATATTGCCAACCTCCTAGTCGTAAGCATGAGGACAGTCCATGAGTTCGATTGAATCCATTGATGAAATTCTTCTAAATCATCAACCAGCATTGCCTTCAAGCCGCCTTTCGCTTCTTGAACAAGCGATGACGAAGGTTGTTCTCGGATTAGGAATACTTCTCCTTCTCGGGTTGGTTTTCCAAAACGAAATGGTGTGGGATGACGGATTACGTCCAATCATATGGGATCCCGTAGAAGCAGACGCTGGTGAGCAAGGTGATGCAGGATATACGCCTCAAAATACTGCAATTTACACATTCGGACTCCTTGCTTCGGTCATTGTTTTCCAAGCTCTTTTCAGAACCCTTAATCTTCCTGCAAATAATAAGATGATGTACGCCTTGATCGCTTGGGTTTGTCTTGCACCTATCCTTAGAGTACTGGAAGACGCGGACTTCTTTCCTTCTTCCATCGATTGGCTTCTCATCTCACCAATCATTCATCTTCACCTTGCAGCTTGGCTTTTCGGGATAGGAATCATTTCCCATCTTGTTGGGAAACGATGGGACGATGTCGAAGGGGATTTCGGGGAATTAAACCTCAGAATTCGACTTGTTCCTTTGCTCTGCTTCGCCCTTCTTGCAATGTGGGGTTTGCTGTTCAGACCGGGTTATCTTGCACATGAGATGGGTACCTTCTGGATTATCGCAGGCCTTGTTCTTGGTTTTGGCTCACTTATTTTCACAATGCACAACACTCGTGGATGGGATTCGATCTCTCGAGGATTACTTTCCTTTGCAGTCGGTGCTTGCTTTGTTGGTCTTGGTCATTGGGCCCAGTTAGCATCTACGCCATGGTTGCAAGAATCTGGTCGAATGCCGAACGAGGTCGTTTTGTGGCCTGCTCTAGTGGTTCTAGGAATACCTGCTGTGATCTGTTATGGGTTGTACCGAATCGGAAAGGATGATGCACAACAACTGAAACTGAGTGGTTTTGAAGCAGGCGTTCTTCCAGAAGGTGTTTCAATCAAAGCCTGGGAAGCAGAAGAAAAGGTTGTCTCAAAGCATCCAATTGAACTTCTTTCAAACAAAGCCCTTCTTGCTAGCCCACTTGTTCTCGCTATGGTTTTTGGCCAACTGTGTGACGGATTTGCGACAATGGTCGGAATCGATTATTTCGATTACTCAGAGAAGCACCCACTCAGCGATGCAGTCATCCAGTATGGCGGTGCTATCAGCGATTCCATTGGGTGGGATGTTGAAGGCGCTTGGCTCTTCGCTATCGTGAAGGCTGCCCTTGTTGCAATTATCACGTATATTTTTATTGAGATGCGTGTCGAAAAGCGACAAGCACATCTTCGCATGCTCATTGTGTTGGCCGTTTTGATCGTCGGTCTTGCACCTGGATTGAGAGATATTGGGCGATTAATGCTCGGTGTTTGATACGACGGTGATTTGAAGTTCCTAAGCCGATTGGTCTGCAATAGGGTGGCAGGAATGGATCGACTTCCAACACGAGTAAACAAAGCTGACCCTGATTTTTCAGCACGTCGGGAACATAATCTCGCATTGATTAAAACTCTTCGAGATCGCCTCGATATTGTGAGCAATGGTGGCGGAGAAAAGTACGTTGCTCGCCATCGAAGTCGAAACAAAATGCTTGCACGTGAGCGTATCGAACGTATCATTGACCCAGGAACTGCTTTCCTTGAACTCTCTCCATTAGCAGCATACGAGTTGTACGATGGCCGTGCTCACTCTGCAGGTATTGTGACTGGAATCGGTAGTGTCCATGGACGAGAAGTTCTGTTTGTAGCAAATGATGCGACTGTCAAAGGTGGCTCGTATTATCCAATGACGGTTAAGAAACATATCCGTGCTCAAACAGTTGCTCATGAAAATCACCTTCCATGCATCTATCTTGTAGATTCAGGCGGGGCTTTCCTTCCTATGCAAGATGAAGTCTTCCCAGATATTGGTCATTTTGGACGTATCTTCCGCAACCAGGCCAAGATGTCTGGAGATGGCATCCCTCAGGTCGCTGCCGTCCTCGGTTCATGTACAGCAGGTGGAGCGTATGTTCCAGCAATGAGTGATGAATCCATTATCGTAAAAGGAAATGGAACCATCTTCTTAGCAGGTCCTCCGTTAGTAAAAGCCGCAACAGGTGAAGTGGTAACGGCAGAAGAACTGGGCGGAGCTGAAGTTCACACAGTACAATCAGGTGTTGCGGATCATTTTGCAGAGGATGAATCTGAAGCGTTGCGAATGGTTCGAAACGTTGTTGAAAACTTAGGGCCGCGAACACTTGCTCCTGCGGCAACCCAGGAGCCCGAACCTCCTGCGCATGATGTTGAAGATCTACTTGGACTAATTCCGAGCGACAATCGTACGCCAATCGATGTACGTGAAATCATCTCACGGGTTGTTGATGGTTCAAGATTCCATGAATTCAAGTCCCGTTATGGGACGACGTTGATCTGTGGTTTCGCTCATATTCACGGCCATAAAGTCGGCATTGTAGCTAACAATGGGATTCTCTTTTCGGAATCTTCTGTCAAAGGAGCACACTTTGTCGAATTGTGTGGCCAGAGAGGCATTCCTCTCGTTTTCCTTCAGAACATCACTGGCTTCATGGTTGGAAAGGCCTACGAAGCAGGCGGTATCGCAAAGGATGGTGCAAAACTTGTCACCGCAGTTTCATGTGTCAATGTACCAAAGTTCACCATCATCGTTGGTGGTTCTCACGGAGCAGGAAATTACGGTATGTGTGGTCGAGCATACGATCCGCGTTTCCTTTTCATGTGGCCAAACAGCAGAATCTCAGTCATGGGTGGTCCACAAGCAGCCGATGTTCTTACGACCGTCAAACAAGATCAACGTGCCCGTGAAGGTCTTTCTCCAATGGAGGGTGATGAACTTGATGAATTCCGTTCTCCAATTCTTGAGAAGTACGAACGAGAAGGTTCACCTTACTATTCCACTGCACGTTTGTGGGACGATGGAATCATCGATCCTCGAGATACAAGAGATGTGCTTGGCCTTTGTTTAGCTTCGGCTCGAAATGCTCCTATGCCAGAAGGAAAATACGGAATTTTCAGAATGTAAATTCCAATTGGAAATTTAAAATTACAATAGAGGTTTTTAGAATGATAACAATGGATAATCCCCCTGAAACGACCCTTGTTTCCTTATTGATACAAGGAAGTTCAGCACGTATTGAATTGATACGTGAAGACAAGTACAATGCCATGAATGTAGCAATGATAACTGAACTCATAGAACTGTTCGAGTGGACTGCTGAACGTAGTGCCGGCCGTCAAGACGCACTGATTGACTCGAATGGGAATCCATACTTGAGAACGCTCGTACTTGCTGGAAAAGGTCGACATTTCTGCGCAGGTGCTGATATCAACATGATGCGGGATGCAGGGGCGAACACCCCAGAAGAAAACAGAAACGACAGCGAACGTCTAGATCGCCTCTTCAATGGACTATGGTCCCATCCATGTTTCACAATCGGAGCCATTCAAGGCGTAGCCTTAGGTGGCGGAGCGGGATTAATCGCTTGCCTAGATTATGTCATTGCTACAAAGGATGTAAAAATCGCCCTCTCAGAAGCGAAGTTAGGGATTCTTCCGGCAGTTATCGGCCCCTATGTGTACCGAAGAGTAGGTTCAGCCAACTTCCGCCGTCTGGCTATGCAGGCAAGCAGAATTAAAGCAGAAGAGGCTCTTCGAATCGGATTCATTGAACGTATTGTTGATGGTCAAGAAGACTTCACAGAAGCACTTGAATCAATCATATCAGAAGTTCTAACCACTGGTCCTAGCGCAGCAACGCTTGCTAAGGAACTCAGTGTTGGATTCGACCGATGGACAGGTGATGATGAATCTCTTCGTAATTGGACACTCGATTTCACAAGTAGAATGCGTGGTTCCAGAGAAGGCCAGGAAGGACTTTCCTCGTTCCTAGAAAAGCGTCCTGCAGATTGGAAACCAGAATGAGGTGAAACAATGATTCGACGTGTCTTGGTTGCGAACCGTGGCGAAATCGCCTGTCGTATCCTTCGAGCATGTCGAGAAGCTGGTCTTTCATCCGTTGCTATTTATGCTGAAAACGATAAAACTGGAATGTTCCGAGAACTTGCTGACCAATCCGTCCTTCTTGAAGGGGATTCAATTACAGAGACTTATCTTAATGGTGCAGCCATTATTCAAGTTGCAAAGGATTCAGGAGCAGATGCGATCCATCCTGGTTTCGGTTTCCTTTCTGAACGAGCAGAATTCGCACAGGCTGTAATGGATGCTGGATTGATTTGGATTGGGCCATCGCCTCAAGCCATTGAACAAATGGGCGATAAAATGTCTGCTCGTCAAATCATGAAACAAGCGGGTGTTCCTGTCATTCCTGGTGTTGAAATCGAAGAAGAGGACGAAGAACGGGCTCTGGAGGATATCCGTCAGGCAGCCATCGAAACAGGTTATCCATTACTGCTCAAAGCCACTGCAGGTGGGGGCGGGAAAGGAATGCGTGTTGTCAATGCTGTGGAAGAACTCGAATCTTCAGCACGCTCTGCTCGTCGTGAAGCAGTTACTGCGTTTGGAGATGGCCGAGTTTATGTCGAAAAACTACTTCAAACATCAAAGCACGTTGAGATCCAAGTTCTTGCAGATACGCATGGTCGATGCATCCACTTAGGGGAACGTGAATGCAGTGTTCAACGACGCCATCAGAAAGTCTTTGAAGAAGCCCCATGCGCCTCAATGAGTCCATCTCTTCGAGAACAGATGGGGCAAGCTGCAGTATCTGCAGCACAGGCTGTTGATTACGTAGGGGCAGGAACAGTAGAATTCCTCTTAGCAGAGGATGGTTCATTCTACTTCCTTGAAATGAACACCCGAATTCAAGTTGAACATCCAGTGACTGAAATGGTTACTGGAGTCGATTTAGTTCGTGAACAGTTACGTATTGCAGCAGGGGAGCCTATGTCCGTAGGTGAACTGGAACTACGAGGGCATGCAATCGAAGTCCGCTTGTACGCAGAAGACCCAAGCAACAACTTCCTTCCTGCAATTGGTCCATTAGCAGTTTTCCGTCCTCCAACAGGTCCTGGAATACGTTTGGATACCGGAGTTAGAGAAGGTGATGATGTAACACCTCATTACGATCCAATGCTTGCAAAACTCATCGTTTGGGCACCATCCAGAGCAGAAGCGCTTCAACGAATGCGTCGAGCACTCGATGAGTTCGTTGTCCTCGGTACGACAACCAACATCGGTTTCTTACGAGCACTTTGCGATACAAAAGAAGTCATCAGTGGCGACACGTATACGACAATAATCGATGATGTCTTTCCAAGTGGTTACGAATTTAACCCAACACAAGAACATCTCGATGTTGCATTGATGACTGCAGCAGTTGCAGAAACGACAGGAATGCACAGAGTGACCGTTTCCTCATCTTCTTCAAAGGAAAGCATTCCTAGCCCATTCCAGACGCTGAATAGGAGGTATCCTTGATGCAGCATGAATTTAGATTCAACAATGAACTTCATGAGGTAACGCTTGAGCGTACGCCTAAGATTTGGACATTCGTCAACCATTGTGCACATCCAAGAGA
>JAKMFY010000043.1 GCA_022425185.1 Candidatus Poseidoniaceae archaeon
ATCATATCGCCAAAGTAGGACAACATGAGGACACTGAACAAGAACGGGAAGGCGAGATAAAGACAGATGTCCCACCATCGTCCAACTTCCAAATCGTTATCTCCTGTGTTGATGAAGTCATCACGGAAAGCAGATACTCCGACACCAAGGTATCCCTTGATTCCAGGTGCAGCCTTGCCCAATTCGACTTCCTTCTTCCATTTGACATAACCATACTTCCAGATAGAGAATGCAATAAACAAACCACTGAACATGAGTCCGTAGCCCCATATGTGATCTTGAACTTCAAGGAATTCTGGGAATGCGACACCACCAGCATCGAGTTGGATCCACAAGAGTGCTGAAGGTAATCCAAAGAAGAAGATAGCAAGAGATGTGATCAAAACTGACTTTTGTCGGTCGTATCCGTGATCGACGAAGTTTCGAACACACAGTTCAACTGTTGAGATCATTGACGTTATCGCTGCAAACGATAACGCTAGGAAGAATCCTGCCATCATGACGAAGGCCCCAATCGGACCTCCAGGTGCTTGAGCGAATACTTCCGGTAATGCAAGGAAGGTGATTGCTGATGACCCGTTTGTAACTGTAGTCAAAGGGTCAGCACTGACTGCAAAGATTGCTGAAAGAACGGCGAGACCTGCAATGATGGAGATGCTGTTGTTTGCGAATCCCATAGTGAAGGCATTGAGAACTGTGTCCTCGTCCTTTCTCATGTAGACTGCGTATGTGATACACATACCCATACCAGCAGAACAAGACCAAGCAGATTGTGACAATCCATTAATCCAGACTTCAGGTTCCATCAACATGTCAGGATCAACTGTAAACATGAACAGTGCGCCATCCAGACTTCCATCGGACATATCCATCCAAAGCGAAAGACCGAGGGTCATGAAGAGAAGTACGAAGAGAGAAGTCATCAACAAAACGTTGACTTTCTCAATCGCTTTTGCACCCTTCCAGATTGCGAGTAGTGTGATTGCGATGATAAGAGCTTGGAATGCAATTACCTGCATTGGAGATTGAAGGAAAGTGTTCCAGACCTCAGTTGTATCAACACCATCTCCAGTTAACCCACCAGAGATCCCGAGTTGGAAATACTTCAGACACCATCCAGCAACAATTGCATAATAGAATCCAATCGCTGTAGAAATCCAAGCAGTCCAAAGCCCCATCCAAGCGAACTTCTTACCTGCAAAGATACGGAAGGTACCGACAGTACCTACTCGGGAACGCTTACCCATTGCGAATTCTGCAATGACGAGTGGAATCGACCAAACGAAAAGGAAGAACAGCCATGGAATAAGGAACGTCCCTCCACCATTTGCTCCGACCATTCGGGGAAAACGCCAAATATTTCCAGTACCGATTGCTGCGCCAATAGATGCGAAAATTAGACCGAGTCGGCCAGAGAATTGGTCGCTATCTGCCATTAAATCGCCTCCTATACCGCCTCAGCTTCTAAGACGGCAGAAGCCTCATAGACACTCTCTTCTTGATCTTTAAGCATAATTCGTAAACAGACACCAAGACTTCCCCAGATTGTTCCTGCTACAATAGTGAAGAGAACGAGTGATCCAAATAGGGATCCATATCCTTCTCGATATGTTAAATCCAGTTCATAATAGGCACCATCTGCAGGATATTGAATAAAATCAGATCCTCCGAGCGTGAATACTGTGGCCTTGTAATGCAGTTTTCCTGTAGCAGTTTCAGATATCGGTAACATACCTCGTAAGATAGTTCCGTTTCCTTCAGGCAATGGGCATGATTCATCATCGACAACCATCACTGAAACTGATTCCCATGGGGTAGTTGCCCATTCACGAGATCCGTAATCACTCTGTAAGCGGCTTGGTTGGACCGTACGCCATTCGATTTTGGTGTTGGATTCACTGTAAGGGAATTGATTTGAGACACACAAATCGACTGGAATATCACCTTCTGCTGGGATGTCGACTTTATCTCCAGCTTCGAGATAGTTTTGTTGAGAGATGTTCGCCATTTCGAGATCTGCTCGCTCTCGAGGATTATCGGCAATTTCAGCCATGTAGAAGCCTGTTCCAAGGTTACGCACTGCAATATGGTCGATATCATCCTCATGTTGATGGAAGGCAGTTCCAATCTCAGATGTGTAACAGTAAGAGCCGTGAACACCGTAATGCCAGTCACAGAAATCCCCAGATGTTGGATAAAGGTCAGAGGATTGCATGTTTGTGTATTGAGTCATTTCTGCCATTTGTGCACCGTGATACTTCAGTTGCTCGTGATCAGGGCTTTCACACCCAGTGCAATGACCCCATGGATAGAGGATAAGTTCAGAGTAGGAGTGATGTGTTAACGTTGCTTTGAATTCACTTGAGCCATCACCAACATCGTCATTCATTTCTGTTAGATCTTGAATGAATTTAGTCTCAGGTTCAGAGTTACCTCCCCACCAATCTTCGTCGGTTACACCGTCTGCATCATCGTCCTTTCCATCAACGTGATCTTCGTTGATTTGACCGTCTCCATCATTGTCAGTATCATCAACTGGACCGTTGTAAACATCGTTGTTGGAACCGTCCAATTCTCCTTCTGCGGGAGAACAGGTACCTGGAATCAATGGTCCAGTTGCACCGAGAGGCGCTCCCCATTCGAATTGATAATTTCTGTTTAAGTCCACACCATCACAATCTTCGTCAACTTTTTCTTGAAGATCTGGCAGAGGCGTTACGCCAGTGAATGTATTGTCTCTGAGATTCTTTCTCCATCCACCGCTTGGGCATGATTCCCAAGCAGGTGCTGGACAGAATACTTCACGATCGTAGATGTTGCCATCCACATTGAGCATTGGAATAAGGTAAATTTCACGTGTGTTCACAAGATCGGTAATGAACTGTTCAGAATAATCTTCATCGACACCGTGGTCTCCAGGGCCGCAATTAGTTCCATCGTTGTTCGAGTCTTGATCAGCAGGATCTAGGGCAAGGCAGTCTCCATCGTCGTCAAGGATACCATCATTGTTGGCGTCTCCCCATGGATCCTCATCAACCAAGCCGTCTCCGTCATTATCGTAACCAATATTGTTGTAGGAGAATGCTATGACTTCCATTTGCATAATAGCGAC
>JAKMFY010000249.1 GCA_022425185.1 Candidatus Poseidoniaceae archaeon
TGACTCCCCATACATCCATCTGCTTGTAGGGTTAGTCCAAACGGGTGTACTGGTTTGCCGCCTTTGCCTGTTTCGTCGATTAAGAGTTCTCCGTGGTGATGAACTGAACCAGCCTCAAGTGGAATCAAACCTGCTGCTGTTTCGATTATCGTAGACTTTCCTTCCCCGTTTGTTCCATTGAACAAAATTACTTGCTCGGGTGACACTTCGAAATTCAAGTGAGACAAAACAGTCGTCATTCCTCGGCGAACAGTTACGTTGTTCAAGGTGAGCAACGCATCGGTCATGGTTTGGCCAAGCATCCCCTATGAATGAATGCTACGACAGGACAAGACCCATTAGAAACGAATGATTGGGACTTTTATGGGGCTCATGTTGATGACAACATTTGGCTCTCTTGAATGGATTCTGTTGAGCATATGGTTTCTAGCAGTATCTGCCCCAATTATTTACTCGATTAGAAATAAAACACCCGTTGCTTTAGGAATTTCAGTTGCTTTGCTTCTCGGTTACATTATCCAGTATTCGTTTGTAGTCATGAGGAACTACGAGATTGACATTGAGTTTGTATGGGCCGATTTCATGCTTATTCCGACTCGACTCGACTCTCCAACTTGGTATCATACACTCGCCAGTGCTGGGTTTTTACACAGTCAAAGTGATGTGACACACGTCCTTGGCAACGTATTGGTCATTGCTCTTGTTGGAATCCCACTCGAACAAAGACTTGGAACAAATCGCTTCATCATCGTCTATCTCCTTGGTTTATTTGGCGGGTCAATCGCTTGGGTCCTGTTCAATATGGACTCTTCAACACCTTCATGGGGAGCATCAGGGGCCGCTTTCGGATTGCTAGGGGCGTATCTTTCAGGTTGGCCAAGAGACGAAATCCCGTTTCCTCTTATTTTGATACGCCCATGGCCCGTGACAATTATTGCCCTGTTTTATTTCGGATTTGAACTTGTAAGGGCCTTCTCAGCAGTTGGCCTTGGAACGTATTCAACTGTTGCCCACATGGCCCATATTGGAGGATTCGTTTTGGCGTACGCAGCTGTGCCATTCATTGCAAAGGGGGGTCCGTATCCCACGGGCGTGGTTGACGGTGGGCCGAAAGGATTTGGGAATGCTCGTGCCCATCTTGACCGAATAAAAGCAAACATGGTTGATCTATCATTGAGAGATGACCCATGGACTGAACAAGGGTTTGATTTACCAAAAAGATTGAAGGACCCATTCCGGAAACTCAGAGAAGCGTCTGATGAAGCTGAAACCCGACTCGCTTGGATGGAGCATATTGCGGATGCGGGTGATTGTCCCGTATGTTCTTCTCCGTTAGGAATGGTTGAACGAAAAGATGGGCCGCAATTGCAGTGTTCCCAACAACCATCACACCTCTCTTGGCCTTAGAATACGGTCTGAAACAGCGTGAAATGTTGAACGTTACAACGATAGCATCAAAATAGGCGAGGTGTTGGTCTATCTTGGCCATTATGTCGAATCTACGATATCAACAGTCTCGAGCACCAGCATTTTTGTTGGTATTTCTCCTGCTGTTGGTTCCATGTACTGCGTTTGTAAGTTCTCAAGAGAACGTAGAACCTCCTTACGAGATTACACATGCACCTGCAATCCTTGTGGATGGCTTACCGCCACTCATGTGTGGCGATGACATTTGCGAGCGTCCTCTAAGAGAATATGCGAGAGATGGTCGTCCTGCTGCACAGGAATATGGATGGTGGGATTCATACGGGCCAGATTTAGATTGGAACGGGATGGATGATCGATTACAACGTGTTCTTGATGGAATGGATTCAGTTTCTCCGACTGCTATTATCGGTGCAGATGGAAAGAAAACAGTTGCTATCGTCGTTGATTATGCGTGGCATCCAACTGATACTGAAATTACACAACTCAAGAATGTCCTCAATCAACATGGTTGGGTAGGCGAAGAACAAGGTGCTTGGTTCTCAGAACTCCGTAGCATAGACTCCCTTGTTGTCGATAAGGTTCCAGTTTCTGCATTAATGGAAATTTACTTTTTGAATGGAGTTGTTGTTGTCGAGATGCAAAATGTGATGGAACCTTCAAACGAAATAGCATCGAAATCTTCCAAGGCTCGCTTCTCTGAAGTCTATCCCTCCGCTGTGTGGGATGAAGGATACACTGGAGAAGGAGTCGTTATCGCAGTACTTGACACAGGTGTAGATAATGAGCATCGTTCTTTGAATGATTTTGACGATTCTGATGATGCTCCCGATGAAGACCCAAATTCGTACAATGATCAAAAATGGTTTGGAGGATTTGATGCTACGAGCCTGACTCCTGTCCAAGACGGATCAGCTGATCCAGATGATGGCAATGGCCATGGTACCCACGTTGCTGGTTCCGCTTTAGGTACTGGGAGTTCAGAAGGGGTCCACACAGGTACCGCTCCTGGAGCAGGGCTTGTTGACATCAAAGTCCTCTCTGATGGAGGAGGGACAAATTCCCAAGCTAGCCTTGCAGGAATTCAATGGATGATCGATAACAAAGATACAGACTGGGGAATCGACAGTGATTACAAAGGAATTCAAATTGGCTCAATG
>JAKMFY010000060.1 GCA_022425185.1 Candidatus Poseidoniaceae archaeon
TCCTCATGAAATCCCTGAAGGATAAGAGAACAAACAAGCCTGTTTCTGCTTAATCTTCAGATTCAATACGCTCAACTGCAACACAAGGAATGGTGTGGAGACAGTCTTTGTTCATCTCCATATCCGATGGTTCAACAAGGGGTTCTAAATCGCCCATTCCTTCAAGCAAACTTGGCCCTGCTGCAAGGTAGTATACCGAACCAAGACCATCTCTTGAACTCTCAGCACTTGCGTTAGGATTCGTTGCACACTCGCCAGTACATCCATCAGCAAAGGCAACGTAAACACGACCTTCACGATCAATGTGTAAGTCATTGAAGTCGAGTAAATTTCGATTTGAACCTCCAATGTCTCGACAATCTCCAGAATTCAAACAAATAGACCCTCTTTGTACGGGGTCATCAGTTACCTTGTAGGTATGGAATACTGGCTCATCATCAAGTGCATTCAAACTGTAGGTAATGTAGAGATGATACGTTGCGTTGTTCGGAGCATAGTGAGCATTACCGTCCCATGGATTTCCATCAAGATTTGATTCATTAAGCATTTCTGAATTTTCACTTCCAAGATAGGTCACAGCAATACGCCCAGGATCGCCTGCATCTGTTTGCGGGAATACTGTAGAAATGACCTGACTCGGAGAAATTCGAATACTTTCTTGTTCCCAAGTTTCTCCTGAGTCAATTGAGCGTGACATGTAAATTCCTTCATCAGCGCCAGTCCAGACGTGGTATGCATTGGACGCAGTATCGGTTGAAACCTCGGAATTCTTTCTCGGATTAGGAGTTCCAACATCTTGACCCATGGTTTCCTCAAACCAAGAGAAACCGTTGTCTTTCGATACGATTACAGTAGGCGTTTCAACTCTCGGAGTCACGTACACTGTACCATCAGGTGCTGTTGAGATAGCCCCATGCAGACCTCCGTTTGTTGTAGCCAAACCAATAATTTGGCCACCAGCCTCAAACGTTGCTCCTCCGTCAAAACTTGTGAAACAGAAAATCCCTGCGAGTTTATTGTAGCAATAGTATACTGCTGTTTCATAGAAACTTCCAGTGAACTGGCCTAATGCCCCATAACCTGAACTCGTCCATGGGCCGCTTGCAAGTTTGATGTGATCGTTGATTGGAGTGGTACCTGAATCGTGCGGATTCCCTAACCAAGATTCCCCGTCGTCATCACTCCAGCAAATCCAAGATGTTTCAAGACCTATCATTTGAACATTGAAAATACGATCTGTGATTGGATCAACCCATCCATATGGGTCACTCGTTGTCGGAGAACACTGGATTGGGTCTTGTGTCTCTTCCCAAGCCACACCGCCATCACATGAGCGCATGACTTTCTCCATAGCAATGAAGAAAATACATCCACTTGAGGTAATACCAATACTCGGTTCTTTTCCAGTTTCACCAACGTCGCTAAATTGGAATGTCATTTCAATTGGAGCTGCATTCGTAGCGTCTCCATACTTGTCCGTCACGAAATAATTGCTTTCAACTTCAACTTCGGGCTCCACGATCTCGATGACTTCTTCGTTTCCAAAACATCCTGAAAGCGAAAGAGTCAACATAAGGAATGATAGTAACAATGCTAGGCTACGCATGTTCCCTGGTCTCAAGCGTCACATAATGACCTTCCGATAGACAAGTATGGTTATTTTTTATCATTTTATCACTGTATTAGTTGAACTCATCGAATGATGGTACTGCTACAGGACGATTATCTAAGCCATTTGATTCATATTCTTCTCGATGTTGCATTCATTCTTTGCCAAGATCATCGGGTCCATGTTCTGAACGATTTTGAGTTCGTAAAGACCAAAATACCCATCAAGGTGACAATCGATGATTTACGAATTTGCCTTATCGAGTCGGTCAGACATGAGTGCAATAATCGCTTGTCTCATTTCTTCTTCCTGTTCTCTTGAAAATCCGAGCATCTTCATGATTGGTTCTTCCAATTTTCTCCGATCCTGCATGGACATTTCCTTGATGACATCATGTATCGGCCTTTGAAGAAACGATTCCAAGGCGTTCTGGTCGAAGTGAAGAGAATCTAAATCCGGAACGGGTATCTTCTTGACTTCATATACAGGAGATTTTAGCGCACCAAGGCCTAAAGAATTGAAACTTGAAAGCAATTTGTGCAGAATAATTGGGGAACTGTTTAACCAAATACACAACTTGAGAGAATCGATTGAATCATTAAAAGGATAGATTCCATAGAACTTGTCAGAGTGTTGAACACCTACGTCATTTGTGTAAACCCTATGCGAAGAACCCATTGTTTCCATCCATAAGAGAGGAGCAGGTTCCCTTCGATTGATGTCATACCAGATTTTCCTTGACTTGCATGTTGGCCCAAGATTCAATCCTTTTGATTCACCATCGAGGATATAGGAGAGAGCATTGGTACCAACAAGTAATTCCTTTGAACGAGAACATGCAAAAAGTCGAGTTTGCCGATTTGAAAAGCTCGTACGAATGCTTTGACATTCAACGGGTCTGCGAAGAATATCAAACAGAAATTCCTCTTCAATACCATGATTATCAATTTCCTTCCTGCTCAAATAGAAGAATGCA
>JAKMFY010000071.1 GCA_022425185.1 Candidatus Poseidoniaceae archaeon
GATCTTTTTGCGACCACTGACTTGTTCTGCAATTGGAATGACAGTTGATGGTAATTTTGAACTAAGGCGGAGAGGCCCGCCCGATGGAAGTTTCCTCTTCTCTATTTTGAATAAATCAGGTCCTAAATCAATACGTAGTGAGAATGCTTCTTGAACGCGAAAGATTGTTCTAGGGGGGCCACCTTTTTCACTCGCAACTTGCATTTTTTCAACAAAACCACCCTTCTCTAACTCCCTCAAGTTCTTCATGATAGCTTGTTGACTAATCCCAATGAGTTCGGCCAACTGCATTGGATAATGAGGTTCTCGTACAAGGCGTTCAAGGATTAAACGGCGGGTCTTATTTTGAAGAAGATTTAGTGTTTTATCGAGGTCACCCATACTACTCAACCTGTAGTTACGTAGAGTCCCCCTCATTTGAACTCGTCGAAATTAAAGGAGTTGAAATCAGTCTTCATCCCAAGATTGCCAATCTTGATTCTCTGCTTTTGGTATCCTACGACTTGGTTTTTCAACTTCAAGTGGTTTTTGTTTAGGAGGGCTACTTGTTGAAACTGAACTTCCCGGAGAAGTAGGGAATGGATCTGGAACGACTTCTTCGTCAGGAGTGGATGCCGCTTCTACATCACCTCGCATGAGTGCGTAAACTTGGTCAGTAGTCAGCATACTTCCTGCAGCTACATGTTGTTGGCCTCCCATTTGGGCTTGTGTATTCGAGTCTCTTTGGCCAACATATTCGCCTGTTCGTATATCGAAGTCAAGGCCTTCAGTCGTCTCATTCTTCTGTTGATTAAGCTGAGCTTGTATGTTATCAGGAGTATAATCGGTTAGTGGCATGAGGTTGCCATCTGGACCCATGACAACCATGACGTTCTTCTTTCGATTCTGAGAGAATGCTAAGAGTACTCCAGATAACGGCAGCAGGAGAATTCCTAAACAACAAAGAAGTCCTCCAGTAAGTAATGATGTTGAGGAAAGCACCCCCTCTTCCATACTATCGATTGATGATAGCCAGATTGTTTCATTCTCGCATTCACCATCACACTCAACCTGGAGAATGTAATCTCCTTTTGTTGAAACAATCCATGTCCCGAGTGTGTCAAACTCCTGGCCGTCACTTGCCATTGCTTGCCAGTCTAGTTTACATTTAGATTCTGTTAGCGATTCGCCAGAATCATATCCATCAAGCTCGTAAAGCGTAACATTTCCATCGAATCCTGCCCCATATGCTCGATAACAACCAGGGTCATCGATTTCAACAAGTTTCTGGACTTCATTTTGAGTATTAAGTTCAGAAACGTTGTTATCCCTAGGGTCGAGAATCTCATCCAAAGTATCCATTTGAGAGAGAAGCAGAACACAGCCAATTACTAAACTGGCTAATGATGCAATCAAGATTCGGAAGGGCCATCGGCTCTTCTTTTGCTGCTCCATATCCATGACGAAGAATCACTCCTCAAAGAAGGCTCGCATTCCTAAATCAGTTCAAACCAAGTTCTGCTAATTTCTCAGGAAGATATGTATCGGTTACGAAATCGAGACCGTATTTTGCCAATGATTGCTGTTCAGCCTTCTTTCCAATCTCTAGCATCATATTGATCTGTTCTTGCCACCATCCATCTGCAAAGCGCGGGTCGGACAATTCAGCATTCAATGCTTCAATATCCTTCTTTGAAAGATCATCACTTGGCAGATCATAAGCGAGAATATCATCAGCCGTAATTCCAAGATATGTTGAGGATGGAGTAGCAAGATATTCTGATATGTGTGCAGTTTTAATTGCACCATAAGCGATTGACGCGAAGATTCTGAAAGACCATGGATCACCGTCAAGGAAGACAACGACCGGTAGATCCCATTCTTCACTCATCCGTTTCATAATTCTTCGAGTTGATCGAGCAGGCTGTCCTTTCAAATGGAGTAAAGCACAATCGAAATCTTCATCAAATCCATTTTCAACCAATCGGTCAAACATACCACCAGTCTCAATTGCCATAATGAATTTAACATCATGCTCCAAGAATTCTATTTTCTCTTTCTCGACGTTGTATGGGACACCATAACCGCTGTCTCCAACATCATCTCTTGCATTAATACGCATCCATTGCCCTTTTCGGTTTCGTTCACGTAGTGTGATGTTACCAATCATTCTGGACCCATCTTCCTCAGGGCGTAGTTTGAAATCTTCGCGTAAACAACGTGTTACGATTTCTAAATCCTCAGCAAGATTGTTACTTTCATTCTGAGATTGGAATTTTCCTAGACCCCATCCTTCCGAAATATAGTACATTTCACGAAGAGTGGATGATTTTCCATCATCAATCATTGCTTCAATGAACTCAATAACGTGTAAGGCTCGAAGTAATTGCTTTGCAGAACCAAGGCTTGTAGCATCACGAATGGTCTGTTTCTTCCCATATTTGTAAACACCAAGTTTTGGATCGAATCCAATGTTGTTCTTGGTCCGTACAGGCAGTGTCATGGTCGGCGGGTCTCCCTTGACAATACGATCATACATTTCACGGACAACACCGTGTAGGGCTACTTTTGTTTCCTCAACAGATTTGCGTACAGCTACCATCAGTAATCACCTCCGAAGAGAGTTGTTTGTTTTGTTTCTCCTGAATCTGTTTCTGCCCCATCTTGTGGTTCAGCAGCCGTATCAGATTCAGAATCCACTTCTTCCCCAGTAGGAAGTGGGTCTTCTTCGGGTTCTTCAGTTAATTCACTGACATCCTCATCAGATACCTCATTATCCTCAAGCAATGCTTGTTCTTGTCGGCGTATTTCATCGAGAAGCTTCTCATCCATCTTGGTTGCGCCAATGACTTCCTGAGAGCCTCTGTAGAAGACATCAGTTTCATTCCAATCTCCTTTTTCGATGTTACTTAGGCTGTAGGTGATTACAGTTTGAACACCTGGCTGTAAGGTTTCGAGTTTCCAGGCCCATACACCAGTTGCTTCCTTACGTCCTCCGAGTTCATTGCCAATCATTTTCCCACCTTGCTTCTCGGGCCAAGTGACTAAAATCGTGTAAGAACGGGCTCTTGAAGTGTAATTGTATAGGACGATGTTTACATCCGTTTGCTTTGTTTCTTTATTCCATACCGTAGTAGTTTCAGCGATGACTGCCGACATGATTTTTGTAATTGAAGCAGCGAGATCAGGTACAGGGAGTTGAAGTAATGATGCAGACTTCTCGGCAATTGCGGGAATAATGTCGTTAATGAGTTCAAACTTCTCTCGAGTTTTACCCATTTTCTTTTTCTTTTCAAGATGCTTTCTCAAGCCGCGACCCATTTCCAACATCGCTTTACGGCCTTCTTCCATTACGACTTCATTATCGGAGAGTGCTTCCTTTGCTTCAGAGGTGAACTGTACATTTGTACTTGCAAGATGAACCAGAATTGCTGCAGGACCCTTAGGAACACCTCTTCCACCGGCTTGATCAAGGCCATATTGTCGCCAATCAACGCTTTCTATCGCTTTGGTCAACAAACAACCACCTTGCTGATACATGAGTGGAACTCGATTTGCAAACCGCAGAATCTCAACAGGCTTGTCAGCCGCCATTCCTTCTCCAAAGATTAATCCAACCTCAATCTGGAATGGATTTCCTTGTGTAACACTTGGTGCTCTCGTCATTGTTGTTACGAACTTTGAGTCAATTGTCTTTGAAAGTCCTTTCTTGATCAGTAATTCTTCGATAGGAGAGAGACATGATGTTGGAGGATTTAGAAGTTTGACTGGCTTGCCGCGTAACATTCGCTCGCCTTGGAATGCTTCCAATAATGCTCGAATTTGTTCCGCTTTCAGTGATTTTGGTTTCAACTTCTCTTCCAATTCTGCAACTTGGCATAATTCCTTAGCAGCCCTTCCAGATACCCCAGAAAAGTTTCTTCGCAAGAAGGTGGTCATCCGCGATTCAGAAGATTCTCCACACAAACGCTGCAGTTGTCCAAGTTCGATCCCATTAGGGTGCGGCTTGATGGCTTCTACAC
>JAKMFY010000103.1 GCA_022425185.1 Candidatus Poseidoniaceae archaeon
ACCTAAAGAAGCACCAAAACCCGTTGATATTGAACGAATCTCATTCGCAGGTGATGCTTGGAGTGAGACCCTGGGTAAAATTGAAGGAGCAGTTAACTCCTCAAAATGGGCTGTGGCTGAACTCTTATGGAACCTGAATTCAAATTCGAAACAAACGTCAACTGGGTATCAGACGAAGTTATTCTAACAGAGTAAATCAAAGTGTAGCCATTCCACCAGCAGGCATCGTATCCATCATTGAGATGGTATCGCCTCGAAGGCTTGGACCATGATTGATTGTTCCAAAGATACCGATGTCTGCTAAGTTATGTGATAAAGAAAACCAAGTTCGTCCATATTGATCAACTCGGATATCTAGGAAATCTCCTAATCCACCACATCGATTGTATCCACAATCAGGTTCCTGGTCTATAGGGTCTCCAACCTTGTTGAGTTGAACTGTTGTTAACAGAGGAGTTTCATTGTAGGCATCTGTAGCATAGGTCAGATATGCATTCCATGTTTCTTCATCACCTTCTGTCTCACCAACATATCCGAAGGCTACTGTACCTGCATCACCAGCAACAACAACAGGAAATCCAGTTCCTGAGAGATTAATAGGAGGAGCAATCATTGTGGCATTCGACCACGTATCCCCTTGATCGATTGAATAAGACCAGTATGGCATGTTATCAAGACCCATCCACATTGCGTGAACATTTCCTTCGCTATCAACTTCAACTTGAGCTTCTTCTGCGTTCCATGTATCAGCAGTTCCAGTTACAGATGTAGGCAACTCATGTTCAGTCCATGAGATACCTGCATTTGTCGTCCTAAAGATGGAATAACCTTCACCAGTACATCCTTTGTTTCCACGATAGAAGTTCCCATCAATGCTTCCTACAAGGTGTGCACTAAGGCCACCTGAAGAGCAGGTAACAGGCGCTCCAGAGGTTTCTGGACCCCATGTGGCTCCACCGTCTTGGCTTGAAGAACAAAGAGGATGAGGTGCATTTCCATTGATGCAGAACATCCATGTTGTTTCATACAATGCTGCAGGCATATTGCTGCTTGCAATTGTTTGGTGATCCTGAACTGAGTAGAATTGTGTAGCAACACTTGGTCCTTGCCAACTTGCACCTTCATCATCAGACCATTCAACGGTCATACCGAGTAATGCATGCATGTCGAACTTCATGATTCGACTTGTCCATGGATCAACGTAAATGTAAGGATCATTTGAATTTGCAATCGGAAGGAATGGGTCGTATACATTCTCACAACTGTAATCTAGAACATCAACCATTCCAATAAGATCGCAAGAAATGATGGCAGTTGAGCCAGCAGGACCATTCCCATATGAACTCATCATCATCATATCTGTTTGAGTGATTCCCATCGTAGGCTCAAATGTTGACATTCCAATTCCATAGTAGGTGCCTTCAGCAGGGAATGGAAGATTTCTGCCTTCAAGAACAACACTATCGTTGCCCCATGCATCGACTGCATCGGCATAGTGATACCATGTCAAATCGTTCTTCTCGAAGTTCCAAACAGATTCTATTGTAGCTTCAGTTGTTTCTGCTTCCTCTGCAAAACATCCAGCAAGTGGTGTTGATAAAAACACGAACACAAGGAAGACTGCAAGAGGTTGCTTCATTATGCAACGGTGTGGTCGATTTCAATTAAGGATTCGCTAGGCTTCAGTCTCACTCGCCAACATCGTAAAATGTAGCATAATCAACCAAGTACCAAGGGTTTTAATCAATTGCAATCGTCAATTTATCATAATTAGAATCGAGTGCTTCGCTCATGTCGTTCCTTTTAATCAATCATGTTTATGATAAAGACTTATTTCCTACAATGAAAATTAAGGAGCCTTGGTTGAATCAGACTTGGGATAGACATCCCATGGCTTTGAGCCTCGTTTACGAAACGCTGATTTCCACATGGATTTTACAACAAGCAACGCGAATTTAAACGATCTTTTTATTGTCTGGAATGGATGAAGAAGATACCAAAGAGGATTCCTCCATTCCCTAAGAGGATAACGTAATTGACGAATAATTCCATCAGGAATTTCTTCAGTTACACCATATACCTTAGGGCGACGGTCTTTTGGCATGAAATACGTACCGAACAGTTGATCCCAAATCGGCAAGAAGGTGGAATAGTTAGTCCATATCGCATCCTTTTCATTTGTATGATGCCAATGGTGAAATTCCGGAGTGATGATTAAACGATGCAGCCATCGAAGTTTCCAACGAACGTTTGCATGCAAAAATAATCCCAAAACGAGTTGTGCAGCTGCTAAAGCACCTGTTATCTCAAGACTAAATCCAGCAGTGATTAGGAAGACGAAAGCAGGTGCTAAAATCGTTCCATCTAACGGGTGACCTCGAAACCCACTTGCCCAGTCTAAGTGTTCAGTCGAATGATGGATTGCATGAAATTTCCACAACACGGGAATCTCATGATAGAAACGATGGGTCCAATACACAAGCGAATCGAACAAAATGAGACCTATAAGAGGCATATATTGTTCAGGGATTTGTTCGACATATGGCCTGATCAGTAGACCAGGAATCCATGCTAAACTAAGTATTGCAATAACAATAGCAACGATTCCAGTGAGTATTCCTAGTATCGGTGCAGCTAATGCA
>JAKMFY010000112.1 GCA_022425185.1 Candidatus Poseidoniaceae archaeon
CATCGGTATTCGCTTCTTGGTGGTTCATTTCGCTAACAATAACAGCAATGCTTGCCCTTGTTTTTTTAGTTACGAGGTTAATGAAGAAAGAAGATTCTTATTCCATAAATTTAGATGATGAAGAGGAAGATGATGAAACGAATATCGACCAAGATGAAGAAATAGACGATACCGCATTTGATGAATTAGAAGATATCGAACATTCTAAGTCCGTAGAGGAGGAAATTCCATCGAATGTTACACCTCAGTTAAGATCAAGAACAGTACGGTCTGAACTAAATCCAAAACCTGTTCCTTTAAAACGAAAAAGAAGAACAAGAGCAACTGAAGATGATGCAATCGTCAAAGTATCTAAACGACGTCGCTTAGTTGAAGATGAAGTAAAACCAAAAGTAAGAAAACGTAGAGCAGTAAGGCAATCAACGGAGGTTGAAGATGTCGAAATGTCCGATAATCTGAACCAATACAGCGAAAACTAATCACCACATGAATTCAATCTTTCCTTCCATGCCACAACACAAATTAAGGTATTCTTGAAGTCCGGAAACATGTTCATCATCTAATCGATTGAATACTTCACCAAAATATCGATTTAATCGTTCCACTGACATGTCTGATTGTTGATGAGCATTGAGAATTACCTGTTCTCTGGTTAATGGATCGTTCTCAAACAAAGTTAGACGTTCGATCAAAGCTGCGTGAGCAGTTTTGACGAACTCTATTGGCGTATCCTTTCTTGCTGCAAATACTCCGAATACCATCGGATGCCCTGAATGCTCAAGCCATGCTTGGCCGAGATCTAACTGAACAAGTTCGGGATTGGTCTTGGCCCTATCCAGTGCTCTGTCTCCAATCAGTAATGCACCATCGCAACGACTGAGCATGCTGTCTAAGTCTGGCCCCATTTCGACAGGACGTGGATCAAGTCCTCTTACCTTTAGTAAATATTTGAGTAAAGCAACAGATGATGCTGAATCACTCGGCATTGCGATATCCCTCATTTCTTCGACAGGGCGATTTCCAAAAACAAGTACGCTTCCAACCTCGCCTTTGGAACTAATACCAATTTCAGGTATGAGTGTGAGTTCTTGGTGGTGACGTGCAAAGTCTGCAGCAGGTATTGGGGCGAGAACACAATCTCTTCTCAACAAATGACCCGTTAACCATGAAGGAGGTGCTGGTAGGACATTGAATTTGGAATCAAGTCCAAGAAACAACGGATCACAATTCATGAATGCAACTCGGCCGATTGTATTAACCCACAACAGTTCATTGCCCGTACTCATGTTAATTCCTCAAACAACGGGTAACCTACGTGGTTCCTTTGCTGGCACAAATTCTTCGAATTCTGTGTACGTTGTGTTCCTTTTAATGGGTTTATTCCCAGAACGACTAACAAGTTTAGCTAATTGATTTACACCATAATCGAGAGGGGTTTTTGAGCCGGCTAGATGCATTATTGATTCTTGCTTAACGGTTCCATCAATGTCATCAGCACCGTATTGCAATGCGAGTTCTGCCATAGAATCTCCAATATTCATTCGATACGCCTTGATGTGAGGTATGCTATCGAGCATTATGCGGGAAATCGCAATCACCCTAAGAATTTCTTGGCCCGTTGATAACTGGGCCATAGGCAACCGTGTAGAATCTGGTAGGAATGGATAAGGAACAAAACATTGGAAACCGTTGGTTTTGGAACCTAAATCCCTTAGTTGAATCATATGTTCTACTCGTTGTTTAGCCGTTTCAATTGTCCCGAAGAGCATCGTGCAGTTGCTCGGCAATCCAATATCGTGTGCTGCTTCATGAATATCGAGGTATTCTTGACTCGATTCCTTTCCGTTGCAAATGATATTACGCACACCATCATCTAAAATTTCTGCACCGCCACCTGGCAGTGAGGTCAAACCTGCATCTTGAAGCTTAGACAATGTTTCGGTTATTGATAGACAGGAGACTTGTGACAAGTGCTTAATTTCAACGGCAGTGAGTGCTTTGATAGAAACATGAGGATGTTCATCTTTAATTCGTTTGAATAATGAACAATAATGATTCACATCCCACTCTGGATGTAGGCCTCCAACTGAATGCACTTCATTGACGTATGAAGAATACTTTTCGAGTTCTGAAAGATATGAATCGATTGACAATGCATATGCATCAGATGCTTTTGGTCCTCTTCTAAACGCACAGAATCTGCATGCGAGTACACAAATATTCGTTTGGTTGATGTGAACATTTGAATTGAAATATGCATTGTCTCCAAACATAGCGATCTTATGCAAATTAGCAAGATGTCCTAACTCATTCAAGTTATTTGTTTCGAACAAATTACAACCATCTGTTACATTGAGTTGTTCATCATCAAGTATCTTGTCAACGATGGGTTGCAATGAATCTGACCACTTTGCCTGCCTGAGAGAGGTCTTTAGGCGGTCTTTCCAATCCTTGTTTCTATCTGCATCGATGATGGCAGATTTCCATTTGGACATACACAACCCTCACGCTCATTCTTCATCAAGATGTGGATGAGCCCACAATCAGCGACGAACGTTGAAAAATCCGTTATTGACCATGAATTTACGGAATTCTTCAATCAAAAACACTGTCGATGCAACTAAGGTCAGAACAAACCAATCCGATGATTCAAGAGATGTTGTACTCAATAAATTTCCAAATTCAATCCCAACGAAAGGTATCGTGCTGGATGCAAAGTGGACGAATACAAAGAGAAGACTGGCAGAAATCAAAATTGCGTAATTAATTGCCTTGTTAGAAAAGACACCAAGTGTAAACAAACTCGCATCACCAGAACGGCAATTTAGAACGTTGAAGAGTTGGTAAACAATAAACACAGCAAAGGTCATTGTTTGTGCTTGAGAAAACAAATCATCACCATAGTTTTCCCAAGAACTGATACCATTTTCGTTTCCGGCTTTACAATCATTCATCCATGCATACTCATTTGTATCCAGAGGACCCAGTGTGCATTGATCTGCGGTCTGAACCCCACCACCAGCAAGGTAGAAAATTATGAGTGTCCCGATAACCATAACAGCGCCTAAGTAGAATATCAGGCTTATATCACGTGAATTAGGTAATCCTTCATCAACTGGTCGTGGAGGCCGGGCCATGACATTACCATGGCGTTTTTCGACACCGAGAGCCACAGCAGGCGGTCCATCCATCAAGATGTTGATGACCAGGATTTGAGTTGCCGTCAAAGGTAAATTCCATCCAAAGATGAATGTTGAAATTACAATGAGCGCTACAGCCGCAACGTTTGTTGAAACTTGATATCGTACGAAGTTTCGAATATTTTGGTATATTTTTCGACCCTCTTCGATTGCATGTACAATGTTTGCAAAGTTATCGTCTTGAAGGACCATGTCAGCAGCGTCTTTGGCCACATCGGTTCCTGCAATACCCATTGCGATACCAATATTCGCACCTGACAAAGCA
>JAKMFY010000113.1 GCA_022425185.1 Candidatus Poseidoniaceae archaeon
AGCGTTACCGTTGTTCAGTGATTGGGTTTCAGCATCCCATTCCTGTCCAAGCAGTGTAAAAGACCACTTATCACCAACCGTCCAAGGGAACGAGAAGACACGTTGAGGTTCACCGTTTTCATAAACTGCAAGTGCATCGATGGTCATACGGCCAAGGAAGGGATTGTGATTGATCACTGCATGACGTTGAGCTTCACGCTCAGATGAAATTCCAAGGACATACTCCCCTTCACTATCGTCAATCTCAGCGACGACCAATCGAGCGCTATCCTCACCGAATTGGGGTGTGATGAACGTATAGAGCCAATTTTGACCAATATTCCATTCGGGTAATTGCTTTTCCTCTTCAGTCATGCTGTTTGCACCCGACGACGAACCGTTACTGGTACAACCTGCAAGGCTCATGCAAAGCAACAAGCCAACCAAAAACAGGCTACGATGCATTGCATGCATGTAGTGGCCTAACGGCCCTTCTTCAAGAGCCTAACGCTTGAACGTCCAAATCAGAACAGGTCATCAAGTAGTCCACCGGCAGAGAGCTCCCCTGTTCCAGCAAGTACTACAGCAACGATGGACATCAACTTGATGAGAATGTTGAGCGATGGACCTGAGGTGTCCTTGAATGGGTCACCGATGGTGTCGCCAATGACAGCAGCGTCGTGAGCGTTGTCACCCTTCTTTGCACCAGGGATGTGATCTTGCTCAATGGCTTTCTTGGCGTTGTCCCAAGCACCACCAGCATTCGCCATGAAGAGGGCCATGAGGACACCTGAAACTAAAGAACCTGCGAGAAGACCGCCAAGAGCGTTCCAGCCGAGTGTGTATCCTACGATGACTGGAGCTACAATTGCTACCACGCCCGGCCCAACCATTTCACGAAGAGCAGCCTTGGTTGAGATGTCAACACAGGTTTGTGAATCTGGCTTTACGCCTTCCTTGCCTTCAAGAAGCCCGGGGATTTCCTTGAATTGGCGTCGGATTTCAACAACCATGTCGCCAGCGGCTTTTCCGACTGAAGTCATGGTCATTGCAGCGACAACGAATGGTAGCCCGCCACCAATGAGTAGGCCAATGACGACCATCGGTTCTGTGAGTTCAAGATTGAGAAGGGAGTTGCCCCCGGCATCTGTACCAATTGCTGCTGTGTATGCTGCAAACAGTGCGAGAGCAGTGAGAGCAGCAGATCCGATTGCGAATCCTTTACCGACTGCAGCAGTTGTGTTTCCGATTGAATCAAGCTCATCAGTAATTGCACGAACATCTTCTCCAAGACCGCTCATCTCAGCAATTCCGCCAGCATTGTCTGCAACGGGCCCGTATGCGTCAACAGTCATGGTAACACCGACTGTTCCAAGCATACCCATTGCAGCCATTGCGATACAATACAAACCGTACTCAGAACCACCGAATTCATTGGCTCCAAGAATTCCGAGAGAGATAAGAACGACTGGTATGAATGTGGACATCATACCAACAGACAATCCTGCGATTGCGTTTGTAGCCGGTCCTGTCTTGGACATTTCACCAATGTGAGGAATTGCTTTTGTCTTGATTCCAAAGACAGGTTCAATCCCAGTATAGTATTCTGTGACAAGTCCAATAAGGATTCCAATTATGCTTCCTAGAACCACAGAGTGCATGATGCCATACTTTACATCGATGAGACCTTGCTGGATTGCGAGATAACCACCTGCCCAGAACAAAGCTGCTGCGATAAATGTGGTGTTTCGCAGAGCAGCAGCCGGGTCTTTTCCATTCTTGAGGAAGGTCATGGAGAATACACCAATGATTGATGCTGTGTATCCGATGAATCCGAGAAGGATTGGGAGAAGAACATAGTCGCTGGTGTTCGAACCAGTGAAATCGTTTGCAATAATCATAGCTGCGATAATTGAACCGACAAAGGATTCGAAGATGTCGGCACCCATTCCAGCAACGTCACCCACGTTGTCACCAACGTTATCAGCGATAACACCCGGATTGCGTGGGTCATCTTCTGGAATACCTGCTTCGACCTTACC
>JAKMFY010000116.1 GCA_022425185.1 Candidatus Poseidoniaceae archaeon
TAATGGGCGGAGAGTATACTGCATTGGCAACATGCACTGTGCCCAACGTAGGAGTTGTTGTAACTGGAATTTTGATGGTTCCTGCAAGAGGTACTTGTCCTGTTTGACTCTGGACACCGAGAGAGGCTGCGAAACTATCTCCTAGAGAGAGGCCTAAGTTTTGTTGTGGAGTCAACGCCGCAGTCCATCGGTCAACTTCGTTAAATCCACCTGATGATGCGGCTTCGAAAGAGATGTTTCCTACACTTAGATCCACATCGACGGTTTCAGTGATGTCAGAAGCAAGATTGTGACGTACTTGTACGTCAAGGGCGAAAATCTCATCGATTCCTGTTGATTGGCCTGCATTGAGAACATCGTCTTCAGTTAATGTGACACTTTCTACCGGAAGCCCAGGATCGATTGTGATGACGGGCCGCACTTCGATTTGTCCAGTATCAGATGTAGGAATACTTCCAGAGACTGCCTCAGCAAAAATGTAGGCGCTCAGACTATCTCCTGCACGGTTATACTCTGCAGGATCGAGAGGCATCTGGATCGGAGGAACTTCCAAGGTGATGAATCCAGTAACCGTTTCTCCGACTTGTAATTCTCCTGTATTACTAATGGAGATAGTATGATTCCAATTCAAAGCATTGACTGAGAGACCAGAAACAAGATTGAACGAACTAGGAGCATTACCTGTATTTTCAACGGTGAAGGCCATGGTTGCAGGGGGATCGGTTTGTCCGGGTACAACCATCGTTGTAGTGTCGATAATGTCGACGGTTGCTTGGAGATTTTCTCCCGCCATGACGCGGGTCGTTTCGGCGAGGACATACCCACTACCTGCAGATGTAATGGATAACGATACAATGTCAATCTGTGACAAGAGAGCTGCTTGTGGTACTGATACTTGGACGCTCAAAGTTGTCGTCTCACCTATTCCAATGAATTGAGTAATTGTCGAATCGAGATCTGTTGATGCCCAACCTAATGTGCTGGAAACTGCAATACTGAACGAGTCAGTAGAACTACCGGTATTCCGAATGACGTAGTACAACGTAGTGGAATCGCCCGGTGATGTCGTACGGTCTGAAGGGCCCACCATCTCGGCGATATAGTCACTGAAAACAACATCAAATTCTTGATAAGTTTGAGTTTGAGTCCATCCTGTACCGTTGAGAACGACTTGAATCGACATGTTCCAAAGACCACTCAGCGAAGATGCGGAGAAAGTACCTGTTAGGATCTCTCCTTCCGAAGGATCGTAAATTGAACCTGGTTGCAGGGTTTGGGTATTGGACCAGATACTCACTGTTGATGGCGTGGCTGAGGCATTTGTAAGAACAAAATTCATGACAGCACTCATAGCCATCACACCATCGTTTCTAATGGTAGTATCAAAGGAGTGGCTCTGTCGATTTAGAACAACATTTGTGTTTCCGGCAGCAATAGTTGGCAATGTATCTGCTATGACATTTGCTTCATGGAGGATTTCGACGTTGAAATCCCTTCGATACTCGTTGTTTGAAGGATTCCCATCATTTGCACTTGAAACTCGAGCAAAGAGGGTTTGTGAAGGTCCTGTTGTAGCCGTCCACGATAAGAGATAGGTAGTACTAGCAGAACCACCAGCAATGGAACCAAGATCGACCGTATCAACGGTACTTTCTGCAGCGCTCGGTGAGCCCTTGTGAACCAAGGAAAGGAAAGCGCTACCTGCAGTCGTACCAACATTGGCTACATCAATACGGACAGTGTGGACGTCAGGAGCTAAAATTAACGACCCGTTGATTACCGATCCTGCACCATCGAATTTCATGGAAGTCACTTGGAAATCAGGACCTGCGCGACCAGATGTTTCAGTAGCATCCGCAAACGGCAAAGCCACTTGAACCAAGAATAAAGTAACGAGAAGAACAGGTATTCCCTTCTGCTTAAGCATTCGACGAACCTCCTGCTTTCTCAAATCGTTGAATCGTTACCGACTTGCCTTGAGATTTCCATATCTCTAGTAACTGAGACAAGAGGCGATCGTGCTCCTCGTCTGTAATTCCTAATCTTCTGCGCTCTTCCCATAGAAGGAGTTGTTCTGTGCGTGTGAGGAGAGCGTCACGAAGATAAATCTCCAATGTGCGGCGGTATGCGTCCCTATCTGATACTGCATAGACGATTGAATTCCCTGGTAACTGATCTGCTCGGTTTTGAATGAAATTCCCAAGCGTAAGGGCTTCATCGTAG
>JAKMFY010000129.1 GCA_022425185.1 Candidatus Poseidoniaceae archaeon
CATTACTTGAAATTGAATCTGACGCTTCTGCCTTAGATGCAACACTAAGTCTCCATGAAATGTCAAAGCTAGCTTTCCTCGCATCCTCCGTTGCCTATCCTGAAGCAAATCTTGTCGATCCCAAAGAGAAACAAGTGCGAGATGAAGCATGGTGGGCAACGGTCCGAGCTCCAGTGAGAAGGCTCGACCGTGACGAAAAACTACCAGAAGTGAAACCAACCATCGAAACTCCTGAATTTATTCGACACAAAACTCAAGCAAGAATACAAAATCTAACTGGCCCAATGCTCAAGAAAGGGCAAGCCCTGCTTGAACATGCAGTTGAACCAGCAGCAACATTCAATCTGGCAGAGGCTCTACGAAAACACGGGCGTCCTTTATTGGTGGTCACAAGACAATCTCCAGAACGGCTCAAAGTAAACCACCAAATTGAATTTGAAGATTGCAGATGGCTGACTGAAAAAGAACATGAACGAACCTTAGAGCCATCACTAGAATCAATTCGGAAGACTATTGATTCCTTTTTCCATGATAATTTACGAGCAGTATTGGTTCTAGAGGGAATCGAATATCTGGCAGGGATCCATGGTGAAAGGCAAGTCATTGAGATGGTGCGAGGCATTGTTGACGAAACACGCTATACAGACAACGTGATGTTCCTTACATCGAACCTTGATGCATTTACAAAGATACAACGTGCAAGATTAATGCGAGAATTTAGCACTCTCGAAACAACCCAAATCGACGCATGGCTTCTTGATGAGGAATTACTCCTCGATCATCCGTTCTGTCAACCTCCTGATGAAGAAGAACTTGCGTGGATTGAACAACACCTTCAGGAAAGTTTGGCTGGGCTTCGAAATGAAGAACCTGAACCAATGATTCCCGAAATCGAGCAAATCCCTCTCCCGGTCTTCGAAGAGGAGGCGGATGATGAAGAAGAACTGGATGTGTCGAACGATGAAACAGAAGAATCTTTTGAAGAGGAAGTTGCCATTCTCGAGCCGGAGATTGAACCCATCCCAATCGTCAAGAAGCCACGTCCAGCTCAACGAATTGTTCGTCGAAGAAGAAATATCAAATCGAAGCCTAGCAACAAAAGAGTTGAGAAGCTAAATGCTGCATCAAAGCGTATTGTTGAATTAACCACAGTTGAATCCGATATTCCTCAACCACCACGCCTGGAACATCTTGCAAAGGCTGCTGCAAGCGTCCAAGAACATCGATTCCCTGAGCAAAAGAAGAACTTAACATCACAGCGTCTGAATAGAGCAGCAGTCAGTTCTGCATCGAAGAAGTTGTCGAAATTACCACCAATAAAGGGCTCGAAGACACTTCGATTGCAACAACGCCCAGCACCTGCTGAATCAAATGTCGAATCAAAGACCTCACCTCATGCAAGGGAGTATGCGTCTGCTACTCAACATCGAGAACCTATTCAAGAACTTAGGAACGACACGGAGTCAAATGATTCAGATGAGGAGGAACTTGTATGAGCATAGAGCGTACAAACCGACTGAAAATTGCTCTGCAAAAAGCAAAAGCAAATTTGCCGGAGAATGAAAGTCCTAGGACTGCAAATAAATCCAGTTTGGGCCGACTTCTCAACAAGCCGTCATCTCTGAAAGAGAAGAGAGCATTCTTGGGAAATCAACCAATACATGAGCGGCCGTTGATTGATGCGATTGCAAAGGAAACATTTGGAAACGATGTTGAATACATTCCAAAACTCAACCTACGGAAAGATTACGAAAAACAATCCAACGCTCAACACATCGCCTCTCGATTAAAGAATATGAGAGAACGAGTCAATGTTGAACCCACTACTCCGCTCGGATCACGTGTTGGTTTCTCCATCGACGGGAAGCCTTTGTGGGCATCGATAATCGATGAACAAAGGCAATACCCCTCACAGCCATTGAATCAAGAGTTGGCCCCTATACAGCCACATGAGCGCCTGCACCATAGCAATCTTGCACCTACACAATCAAGCTGGCCGTTACAACTCCAAATCAATCAAAAGAAGACGTTCAAACAATGGCGAGTCTATGGGGAAAATCGAGGACCAACCCAAGCATGTGAAGCAATTATTGATCAACTTGGAAGTCAAATGAATCCGTTACTCATGATCGGCCTGCAAGGCACTGGAAAGAGTCACCTATTGCACGCAACGGGCCAAAGTGTATTACGATACTACGACAAAGAAGTTCGAATCGTACGAGGTACTGAACTGATTAGTGCAAGTAGCCTTCCGCACGATTGGCACGAAGCATTAGCAAATACATGCTTGCTGTTAATCGATGATCTTCATCTAGTCTCGGAAAACGAAAATCTTGCTACAAATTTAGGACACCTCGTCGATCATGCTTTGAATCTAGGAATCCAAGTGCTTGCAACCTCATTGACATATCCTGATTCATGGGCGTCATCCAGACTCTGGGATGTCATGAAAAATTCGTTAACAGCAGAATTAGCCCCGATTTCATCGACGAGCCTGGCTCTTCATGTTAAACGAGAAAGTTCACTTCAAGGATTGCTTCTCGAGGATGCACATATCATGTATCTTTTGGAACATACAGGAAATGATTGGAGAAGTGTTAACTCATCAATTGCAATGCTGGTAAATGCCAACCAAAAGGGAGATATTGCCCATCAGCCAGAAGATGTTTTACGCATTCTCGCAAACAAGCCAAAGCAAGAAGAACACATTCATGATCAAAGTGGCTCAAGTATCACGCTCGCATCTGATATTGTTCGCACTGCAACAGATGTCATCTACTCAGACAAAGATATCGGAGGTATTGAATTGCATTCAACCTCACTCGATCTTCCGGAAGATGATTGGGAGCCACGAATTGTTTCAGTAGATGAGATTCATAGAGCAAATGATTTGATTGAGCAGCATCTTAAGACGACGCTAGAAGAGTTAACTCCTGAAGCACCAAGTGTACTTGATGCAGATTTCAGAGACCGACATCTAACTCATCAACTCGGCCAAATAGAAGGAAACGACATCGATTCTGCTGTTGATGTCATGGTTGGAATAGATACAGAAATCGATCGAGTCATTACCGAGAGAGAACAACAAATGGTCAGAGATGACCTTCGCCTACGAAATCTTGAATCACAAATGGAAGCTTTACTCGAAAGAACATCAAATGCAGATGCAAACGAGCTCATCGATATCGTTGATGAATTACGCTACATTGAGCATGAATTAGGTCTCGTGAGTGAAGACGCAATGGAGGCTTTTGAACTTGAAGATGAAGAAGCGAAGAATCTCGTACACTTGGCTCGAATTCGGCCAAAAGCGATCCTAACTGGGGAAGAAGAATGACAGACGCATGGTGGGCGAATGGAGTCCCTTTCCAATGTCAGCCTGATTGTGGCCGATGTTGCGACCAACCAGGAGGCATTGTGTATCTTGCACCAACAGATGCTGAGAAACTTGCAGAACATGCTGGAATGGAAGTCGAAGCATGGCTAAGAAGAGATTGTACAAAAACGCTTGATGGTAGATATATTCTGCGATCTCGTCAAGGAGATGGAATCTGCATCTACTTGAATGAAAAAAAACAATGCAATGTCTATCAAGTTCGCCCACAGCAATGCAAGGCGTTTCCATGGTGGGCAGAAAACCTTCGAAGTAAGCGTTCTTGGAATCAAGTCAAAGAATCATGCCCAGGACTTACCGCTGATGATGCGATTATAATCTCTGGAGAAGATATCCGACTTCATGTCCAAGCGGATCGTCAATCAACCCGTGGATTTCGAAAATGGGAATAAGTGTTATTAGGTGTAATTAGCAACACCACTTGGTTGTTTTTTCGTACTTTCCTTTATACGGATGACCCGATTCGGAAGATACGGTGAGACAGTGACTGATGAGGCTAAGCATCTTCTTGATTTAACTGAAAAGCACCTCGACATCGGTATGCGTGGCGTTCCAGTCGGAACATGTCGCACATCATTTGTAACTCCCGGAGAAGGAGTCCACTATTGTGGATATCCAATTGCTGAACTTGCAGAAATGGAGCCCGAGGATGTTGCTTATCTCCTCTACAACAAGGAGCTTCCTACAGAGAAACAATCAGCAGAATTCAGACAAGATCTAGCCGCAAGAGCAGAATTACCAGGTGATTTATCGGGCTTATTTTCTACACTTCCAAGAGATGGTCATCCGATGGACTGGTTGTCCATTGGGATACACTCACTTGGCATGATGGATTGTCAAAATGATTGGAAGGAAGATGCACTCAATTTGTTAGCAAGAATGCCGCGACTCATGGGACTCATGCTCCGCTATCGAGAAGGGCGAACTGATAATATTCCAGAAGATGATACATCCCTTACTATGGTTCAGCGTTTCACAAATACACTTCAACTCGAAGATGTCGATCAAGAAAAACTTGCAAAGATAATTTCTGTCTATCTCGTCCTTCACATGGATCACGGTGGCGGCAACCTCTCAACATTCGTTGGTAAGGCCGTAGCAAGTGGCCACGCTACCCTCTACTCATCCATTGCCAGTTCAATGAATGCTCTCAGCGGACCACTTCATGGTCGAGCAAATCAATCCTGTCTCGAATTCGTACTTCGTGTTGGTACATCAGTACCTGAAGAAGTTGAACACTTTGTTCGAAAGGAATTGGAAGAGGGTCGACCGGTGTTTGGATTTGGACATGCAGTCTTACGTTCCGAAGACCCAAGAGCTACTGTTCAATTTGCATTAGGAGAGAAACTCTGCCCTGATGATGAAAACTTCAAGATCATTCGCACATTGCGTGAAGTAGCACCTCGTGTGTTGTCTGAAAACCCAAAAATCTCCAATCCAAACGCAAATGTTGACATCGCATCCGGCGCCTTACTTCACCATGTAGGCCTGACCAATCCAAGTTACTACACCACATTCTTCGGTTGGGCTAGAGTCATTGGTATAGGCGCTCAAATCTTTGATGAACGAGTCGTCATGCGAGCAGGTAAAGGGGTTCCTATTTACCGACCTAAGTACATTGCACGAGAGCAATCTCTACGTCACATCGAGTGATCAAGAATTCATGTCGATTTCGACATAACCATCTTTTTCTCGAACATCATACGTTTTCAATGAAGATGGTTTTCTTAATTTACCAAGCATTTTCCCGTATAAAGGGAAATATGGAGCAGGAGACCATTCGTTAACCGAACCATCTTCGGGATGGTATGAGGATTGATGCAAAGGGCAGCGCAAGCAGCCATCTTTGATTTTTCCGCCCCAATGCAGAGGCCATGCCATGTGTCGGCACAATGCATTTGTTCCGAATATGCCTTCTTCAGTTCTCATAACTGCGACCATTTTCGCACCAATGGCCTTGCCCTTGACCTTATTCATTTTTAATTTTGAACTCTTACAAACTTTTTTCCAACGGTGTTCTACTTCGGCCATGTTCGCTGATTCGGGAATCTCCTTATGAATAAGTGTTCAAAATCACATATGCTTTTGTTTCAAATTTGGAACACCCATTTATACCTCGTTACAAGGGCCTAAATTCATGCAGAACCCGTTTAACGCTCTTACAAAGACTTCAGTTGACCGTCCTAAAACAACAATTGCTGTGATTCTTGTCGTTACAATGGGCCTTGCTTCAATGGCCCAATTCATTAATTTCGATAATAGCGAGGATGCCTTTTACCCACAAAATGATACGACTGAGCTGCTGTATGAGATTGAAGACCGTTACCAAGCCTCACTTGATTTCATCAGAGTAATTGATGAAATTGAGCAAGGTGACATGAAAACAGAAGCTGCATGGAAACAATTTGCGTTAATTGAAGCAAATCTATCGACAGATGAAACATTCTTGCCATATCATGAACCACTGTTTGGCGGCAAAGCCACCAGTGGCCCAGCCGGTTCTGCTCTCTTTTGGCTTAACACTCAAGATCCAGTAACAACACAAGAATGGAGAGATAATCTCGGTAATCATCTCGCTAACGTCACTGTTGCGGACGAGGAGAACTTTTCAGTAGCACTAAATGACCTCACTACTGCTATCTCAATGATTCCATCACCAAGGGGACCAACTGCTCAAGAATTATTTGAATGGCAACCCGGTGAAGTTAACTCATGGCAACTACGAATGGATAATAATCTTTCAATTGAAGCAGAACTAGGGGCTCTTCAAGGCCAAATTCAAGCATTGATTTCCACTAGAATCAGTCCCAGTGAAATTGGACCTGTAGCAGCCACTGTTGGTCCATTGCAAGGAATAATTGGAACGTATCTTGGTCTTCAGAATATCGATCACAGAGGGAACATCCTCAGCACCATGCCTGCTGAAGACAAAAACGACCCTTGGGCAAGCGATGGTCCTGTTCTCATCAGTTTGGTCATCTCAACAGAAGCCAACAATTACGAAAATGCAGAAATCATTGGAGATGTTCAGGAACTTGTTACAGAGTGGTCAGAGAGCAGTCTTGAAGAAATCAAGAGTTCTACTGGTGATGATGAGTTGCGTATCTTCACATTCTCTGCCTTCTCTTACCAACAAAGTGCAAACATAGGTAAAGAGATTGGGATATTGACTTCACTTGCCCTTTTATTCCTGACAGTAATTCTCTATATCAAATTCCGATCGAAGCGAGATACTGCCTATGTCATTGGTTTGACCGTACTAGCGATTCTAGCGACCTATGGTGCAGCTGGTGTCTTCAGACTCACATTCAACGCTGCAATGAACAGTATCCCAATTCTTCTTCTCGCAATTGGTGTAGACTACGGAATTCACGTCGTGACGCGGATAAGAGAGGTCATGCAAGATATCGAGAGAGATGATCCTCAAGGCAGAATCACATTGAAGGATTTCGAACCAGAAGTTCGATTAAAGGCCATTCGTTCCGGAGCGATCCTAACATCTGCAGCTCTCGTCATTGCAATCTTCACGGACATGGTCGGATTTTTATCATTCAGACTGTCCTCTCAAATGTTCCTCGTAAACTTCGGTACAGTCATCGCCCTTGGCTTATTTGCGATCTATGTGTTGAGCATATCATTGCTGCCAGCCTTGATGACCATGTTCCCAAGCAAAGCGCTTCCATTGGCCAAATCTGGAGCAATGAACGAAACAGAACTTACTCGAAAAATAGGAGGGATGGCGCAAGAAAAGCCACTGTATGTCATCATTGTAACGGCTCTGCTCTCACTCCCAATGCTCTACGGTATGAGTACACTCGAAGTTGGATTTGACACACAAGGCCAGTTTGATGACTCCTTAGAAGTGGTTCAAGATTTCCTTATGATCGCTGAAGAATTCCAAAGTAGTCCAACTCCACTGTATGTTGTTCTTGAGGGAGAGATCGTCTCTCAGCAAGGATTTGAAGCATACAATATCGCTATTTCAACGCTGCAAGATACGGATGGAGTTACTGGAGTACCGACTGGACTTTGGGATACGCTCGAAACGTCTCGGACTTCAAATGCAGAACTTGATGCCTTGATGGCAAATTTGTCATCTGGTGCAGAAGGTTATCAATCCCTCAAAACCTACTTGATCAATGATTCAACAGGAAGGAACATAACTGGATCCTTGCTTTACACAGATGGACAGCAAACGATTCTTTCCTTCCAAGCGAGTACTTTGGATTGGAAGGACACGGTAGATTTCGAAACTGGTTTAACAGATGCTCTTGCGACATCTGCTTCTTCTGCAAACGGAACCTATACGATGGAATTGAGTGGCCGTGCACTTATTCTCGCTCAAATCAGTGCTGATGTCGCAGTTTCAGCCGTTACCTCAACAGCAATTGTTGCAGGTACGATTTTGATCGTCTTAATCATGATTCAACTCATTCGAACCGGTGACCTGTTCCAGAGTGTACAACGTGGTGTTGTCACATGGATTCCATTGATTATGGTCGTTTTGTGGGTCTATGGTATCATGGGCCTTGCAGGTTACCAGTTGAATTCACAAACCGTCACAATTGGAGCGCTTGCCCTTGGACTTGGTGTTGATTATGCAGTCCACTATGTGATTCGATTGGAGGAGGAAGCCGAACTACATCCTGAAAAAGACATTGCAGAATGGACTTCAAAGACAACAGCAACAACTGGAAGAGCTATGTTTGGAGCTGCTTTGAGCACTGCAGGAGGTTTTGCAATTCTTAATTTCTCAGGACTCCTTCCATTACGGTTGTTTGGCCAGGTGTTTATCGTTGCCATCAGTTTAGCAATGGTTTCGAGTGTGACCCTCTTACCTGCATTGTATGGACCATTTTTGCGAAGAGATGCAAAGCAGCATCTGAAGCAACATGAGAGCGAGTGAACCTACAATACTGGTCGCTGAGTCTTTCCAGACCCACGGTGTCCAATCATCCTAACGAATTCCCATGGCATGCTATGAGTTGTCATAGAATGAGCAAGCATCTCGTCGACTGAAGGTTGCCAGTTCCACTTCCCTTTCCAATAAGTGAGGAGTTCACGTCGGCGTGAAGTGTCAGCCTCTTGCCATGGAACAACTTCTTTTTGAAGTTCTGAGAGAACCGATAGGTGATCCTCTTCATTTGTTGCATCAAGCAATTGTTGTTGCCCTTTATCGAGAGGAAGTGTAGAAGGTTGTTGCCATCGAGCATGACCGCTTGGCAACCATGTTAGATTTGGATCGCTATAATCTGTGAGAGCAGATAGACCTGCATTGAGTACTGAATGCTCTACTTTAGGTCTAACCGGCCAAAGATAAACGGGGAAGCCCTCTCTTTGCTTTGTTAAAATTTCAAGTTGTTTCCCATGCAATCCAACAGTTTTTCCTAAAGGAATTCGATTTGTTGGAGACACAAGATATTCAATTGCACACGGCATCATAGGAGAACCATTTTTCAAATGCTTCTTCTTTAATCGATTAAACGAGTTTGAAACAAATTCAGGAAGCGCTAGAGTGCGGTGTGTTCTCCTTCCACCAAAAGGCCTAATGTTTGGGCGAAGAGAAGACCATGGCCCCTTTATTGAGCCATATTCAACCGCCTTATTCATACGAGAATGAAAAGCATAGTGAACGATTGATTCGAGTGGAATCTCATACTCGTTGAGAAGTTTCTCGGCATGGTGCATGGTTTTCCCCATATGCAAATCATGTTTCTTTCGAGCAAAAAAACCGCCCGAACGCTTTACTTTCAAGCCTGGACGTTTTGTTTCGACAACGAGAACCTTACCTTCATTTTGGACAGACCTTTGAATATCTGAGTGCTCGAGCAACTCTTCAAATGAACAAAAACCAAACTCTTGAAGCTCATCTAAGGTCCAGTCCTCAACAAATGGAGAACGACCTGATAACCGA
>JAKMFY010000196.1 GCA_022425185.1 Candidatus Poseidoniaceae archaeon
GTTCAAGGAAAAGGAAAGCATGCAGGAATGAATCTTGGCCGTTTAGAACTCCTGTCAATGGATAGAAGAGACGAAGCAAATGTCGATGAATTCTACAAACTTGGTTCGTTAAGGGATCTTCGAGAAGCCGGAATGGAACCTTCGTTTGTCGTTACTGGAAACCAACCTGTTGTCATTAGAGAATCTCTTCTTCCAAGAGCCTTTGAAATGGCTGAAGGGACTGTAGCAGCCTCTTTTGAGCTCGAAGATGGAGCAAGAGGAATGATCGGACCTTTCTGCCTAGAAACAATCGTTACCGATGCTTTGGAATTCAAGGTGTTTGAAATCAGTGCCAGAATTGTTGCAGGTTCAAATCCATTTGTTGGCGGTTCACCCTATTCTGACATTAACGAAACTCGTATGTCCACCGGGCGACGTATCGCACGTAGCATCAAGAATGCATTGAAGAACGAACGTCTTGACGACATCCTATCTTGAGTTACTTCAACCTAAGTCTGGCGCAGGTGGAACACCTGAACCATCATCATCGACATCATTGACCAATTCGCTTTCAATCTCATCGACTAATTCACCGAATTCCATTTGCTTAGGAGTTTCTTCGTCTTCAAGAATCTTATCAGCAGCGACTTCGCCTGTTTCTGCAAGACGGACTTGTTGCTCCAATTGGCGCTTGATTTCTTCTCTCTCTTCCATTGTTGGAACATTGAAACTGCAGACAAGTTGAATCTCATCGCCAAAGTTGAGTTCGCCTGAATATTCTAGAAGATCACCATAGGCATTTGCAATAACTTGGAATTTAGTTGGATCCTTTGAACGTCGCTTCTTGTGCTTCTTGTAATAGTGAACGAAGACTTGGTACGTTCCAGCAGGTGCTTGACCTTCTGGCCAAACGACGTTTTCGATTGGTTTACGTGAATCAGGTCGCACGTTTGCGTCAACGTCCAACTCTCCACCGCAGGAGGACTTGCGGTTACCACCGTGAATTCGCTCTCCAGAAGGACAGACAACGTGAAGGTCAAGATCGTTGTAATTATTCCACATTAAAGATACTTGGACATCTGATGAACGAGCACCTTCTCTCTCAAGACGTGCACGTAGTTCATCGAGTGCTCTATTGGCTGCTTTACGGCGTTCAAGAGCATCTTTTTCTTGGGCTGCTTGAATTTCGGCCAAGCGTTGTTCTTCAGCGGCTGCAAGTTCTGCCTGACGTGCTGCTTCTTCAGCATCTCGTTCTAATTGTGCTGCAGCATCTCGTTCTGCAGCAAGTCTTGCTGCTTCAGCTGCTTGTTCAGATTCCAGCCGTTCTTTCTCTTGCTGTTCCTCTTGTTCTTTCTTTAGACGTTCTTGCTGCTCTTCGAGAGCAGCAGTTTCTTCTTCTAATTGACGACGCTCTTTTTCATCATCTCGGCGAGCAAATTCTTCGTCGCGAAGTCGGCGACGTTCGAGCATCTCTGCTTCTGTCTCTTCTTGATCTTCATCTTCGACAACTTCTGGCGCTTCACTCATGACAGGTTGTTCTTCAACAGGTTGGCTCACGAGTGTAGCATCACCCAAGAGATTGATATTACCACCAGAAAGATTTCTTCTTCGGCGTTCGGCTTCGATTTGTAATAATTTACGCTCAAATTCGCTTCGAGCACTGGAGAAACTTGAACTCTGTGCAGGCTTTCTCAGACCATCTGCGACTATTCCACGTCGCATGTCAAGATCAGCATCACCTCTGATGAGAATATACCACAGGCCAACAAAAAAACCGCCTGCAAGGATTCCAACCATGAGCCAAGCACCAGTCTCCATACACAGGCCTAAGCGTAGTTCTTCTTTTATCATTCGCTTTGAGCGTAACCACCTATCGCCCAAATGCAAAGCATTGAATTGCAGGGAGGATTGGCCAAGTTATGGACAAAGCCTCACGCTTGGAGAAAATACTCCCAAATGGAAAGGGCCTGTGGATTCCAATCGATCATGGGTTGTCAGACTATCCCAATCCTGGATTGGAAGATACTGAAGCATTGATTCGAGAACTTATTGAAGCAAAGGTCGACGTTATTGTTGCTCAAAAAGGACTCGTGAACCATTATTCTCACCTCTGCCACGGCACTCAAACGAGCATGGTGATTCACCTTTCGGCTTCAACACGTCATGGTGGCGATGATGCATCCAGAAAGGTGCTCGTTGGCAACCCCTCCGAGATTCTGACTCGTGGGGGTATTGGAGCATCTGCCCAAGTCAATATGGGTACAAATGGGGAAGCAGAGATGCTTGAAGCGCTCGGTAAAGTGACTACGGATTCACATCACCTTGGCCTACCTGTCCTTGGAATGGTGTATGCTCGCGGTTCGAATTTGAACCCCGTTTCTGGAGACAAAACACAGGGTGTTGCTCAAGCAGCAAGAGTTGCATTTGAGATTGGTTGCGATGTTGCTAAGACAACTTGGACTGGTGACATAGAATCTTTCAAGCAGGTAGTATCTGCAGCACCCATTCCAATGCTTGTTGCAGGTGGAGCGAATACTGGAAACACCCGTAGTGTATTGCTCATGGTAGAGAAAGCAATGGGGGCTGGTGCTGCTGGTGTTTGCATGGGCCGACAAGTATTCGCTCACAAAAATCCTGGAAAGATGGCAAAGGCGCTACGCCGAATCATCCACGAAGGAATCCCTTCAACTGTAGCAGCAGATGAATTCAATCTTTGAGGTACAAACATGGAAGTCTGGCTCAATTCCAATTCTAGATCCTCAGACGAGGATGTTGATTTTTATTTTAATCAAGAAGGTTCAGAGACCTCTATTTTCACAAAAGAAGGATTCCTATACAAAGGACATTCAATGATTGGCGCTCATGTCCATATCGATTCTGACGAGCGTCAACAATATGCTCGTTCCCTTGCAGGAACAGTTGAATGGATCTATCTTACATTCGAAGATTGGTCAATGATACCGATTGAAAATATTGTTGCAGCATGCGATCCTACACCAACAAGGATCGCTGCTGAAATCATCGAACCATTACAGGCTCATGGAGCAGGTTTTGCACTTGAAATTGGTGTGGATGCTCTCGTCTGTTCTGAAAAGGAACTAGAAGCGGCTTTGATTGTCAAATCACTACGCAGTTTTACTGAAGAAGTACAAGAGGAAAGAGCAGATGAAAGCCTTAGTGAGACTCTTACTTTGAGTGAAGTCAAAATTTCGTCCATTGAATCAGGGCATACTGGCGATAGAGTGTGCATTGATTTGACATCACTCCTGGAAGTTGGAGAAGGTATGCTCATTGGTTCGACTGCGCGAAGTCTTGCTCTCATTCACGGGGAAACCATCGAATCAACATATGTCCCGAAGCGTCC
>JAKMFY010000198.1 GCA_022425185.1 Candidatus Poseidoniaceae archaeon
ATGCAATGTGGTGATCCAAACCATCCGGAAACTCAAGTCGGGGCGTTGATCAATATGGCACATGTTGAGAAGGTTGAATCGTACATCAATTTGGCAATCCAAGAAGGTGGGACGATTCTTACTGGAGGAACAAGGGAGATGACAGGGCCTCCTGGTCCGACACCCGAAGGAGCATTTCTTCGACCTACGCTAATTTCAGATTTATCTCATCTTTCAAGAACTGCCCGAGAAGAAATTTTTGGTCCAGTTGTGACGATTCATCGCTTCTCATCAGATGAAGAAGCCATCGATATGGCAAATGCAACGGATTATGGATTAGCAGGTTCTATTTGGACCAAAGATACAGAGCGTGGACATTCCATTGCACAAAAAATTGACACTGGTATCATTTGGATTAACACATGGCTGCACCGAGATTTGCGAACACCATTCGGTGGCGTGAAACAGTCTGGAGTCGGTCGCGAAGGGGGACGCTGGAGTCTTGGATTCTTCTCAGAACCGCTCAATGTTTGTATTAAACATGATTAATTTCATGGCGAGACTTTGAAACGTAGAAGCCAATCGGAAACATGAGGGAGACCTATGTCAATTCATGGAAAAGCAACCAAGGTAACAACACATACCTTGCAAGAAATGAAGCGAGTTAAAGAACCAATCACAATGCTAACGGCATACGATTATTCTCTTGCTCGCTTGGTTGATGGAGCAGGTGTTGATGTAATTCTTGTTGGAGATTCTGCATCAAATGTTATGGCTGGGCAAGTCACAACAGTACCCATGACCCTCGACCACATGATCTATCACGCTCAATGTGTTCAACGTGCAGTTGACCGAGCTCTTATCGTTGTGGATATGCCATTTGGTTCCTATCAAGGGAATTCACGTCTCGCTCTTGACTCCGCAGTTCGAATCATGAAAGAAGCAGAAGGACATGCTGTTAAACTTGAAGGAGGCTCTGAAATCGTTGAATCGATAGAACGTATCCTTACAGCCGGTATTCCAGTCATGGGCCATCTTGGTCTTACACCACAAAGCATCTACAAGTTCGGAACTTATTCAGTTCGAGCAAAAGAAGATGAGGAAGCGGACAAACTCATTGAAGACGCTAAGTTGTTGGAAAAAGCAGGTTGTTTTGCGATTGTTTTGGAAAAGATACCAAAGGATTTGGCTCAAAGAGTTCAACAGGAATTGACCATTCCAGTCATTGGAATTGGTGCAGGGCCGCATTGTGATGGACAAGTTCTTGTTCTGCATGACCTGCTTGGAATCACAATGGATTTCTCGCCACGTTTCTTACGTCGATATCTCAATCTTGCAGAAGACATCGATACAGCGATTCGTTCATATTGCGATGATGTTCGATCAGGGGACTTCCCTAACGAATCTGAATCTTATACATCTTGATCAGATGTAGATGTACGTAAGGACACTTCCTCCAAAGGCCCCTATGTTGACTGCGATAGCATGCCACAAACCATATCGGAACGGTGGGAATTCAAACTGCAACCAGAATGAACTCAGCCATAACCAAGAGATTCCTGTCAAAAAAACGCCACAGTATAAGGAAGATTGTTGTGGAAGAATCCAAACAACGGATAAGACAACTGCTACTGTGAGTACTCCTAAGGAATATTCCTTAGCCCGATTCATTTCTTGGCCAACAAGGATTTTGTAGATCAATGGTGACAGAACAAGATAAATCATAAATGAGCCATGAACTGGGTTTGGGAAAAAATCAATCTTTGGCATCACAAGGATTTGCCAAAGAGAACCAAAGAGCATTCCAAGCACGAGAGGGGCCATCATATGGCGAAGCATATCCTTGAATACTTCACCTTCTGAAACGGGCGATAACGATTCCTCGTCCAGAACTGATGGCTCAGATTCCTCGATGAGAATGGACTCGGAAGTGTCCAAATCCTCTTCTCCCATGTGCGGTGGTTATGGTTTCCTCGTTTGAGTCTTGGCATCTGACAGCGATGCATCCATATGACGGAACTTCCACCGAGCCTCATGGCGAAAGGTTCGATTGTAGCAGGCTGTCTAGCCCCTCACCCTCCCCACCTCGTGTATGCTGAAAACCCTCCACAAAATGAGCCAACTTCTGAAGGTGGTTGGGAGCAATTACGTTGGGGATATGAACGTCTTCGAGAATCACTTTCTAAGATTGATCATGATGTACTTGTTTTGCTATCGCCTCATTGGCAAACGTATGTAGGCACTCATTTCCTTGGAATACCTCATTTTGAGGGATTATCTGTTGACCCAGTTTTCCCAAATTTGTTTCGTTACACCTATGATATGAATATCGATGTTGAATTAAGTCAAGCAATTCATGACAAAGCAAAGGGTTCAGGCCTTGCTGTAAAGATGATGGAGAATCCAGATTTCCGTGTCGACTATGGTACAATTACCACCGGGCATATGGTCAATCCAGCATTTGACAAACCTTTAGTTGTCATTTCTTCAAACCGTTCGACCCATTACTATTCGGTTGAAGTAATGCAAGAAATGATGATGGAACTTGGACGTGTTACCCGAGAAGCGATTGAAGAAAGTGGCAAGAAAGCGGTCATTCTTGCTTCAAATTCCCTTTCCCACCGTCACTTTACCACAGAATCCGAAGTCCCAGAAGATATGAGCAAAGAGCACATTGCCAGTCATGCAATGCATCTTTGGGATATGCGAATCATCGATTATATGCGAACTGGACAAGCCCAAAGGATTCTTGATGAAATGCCAGAATTTACTGAACAAGCAATTGCTGAGTCAGATGGAGGCGGCTTGACGTGGCTCTTGAGTACGCTTTCAGTCCCTGACTATCCTGCTATACTGCACGGTTATGGAACCATCATTGGAACTGGTAACGCCATTGTTGAATGGCCTTGTTATGCCAACGAAGGTGATGTACAATGAACGGTTCTCTCGTTGGTTCCTATGTTGTTCCAGTCCATCCGCATCCACTTCTTGTTCCTGAAC
>JAKMFY010000247.1 GCA_022425185.1 Candidatus Poseidoniaceae archaeon
ACCTCATCATCAATTTGTCTTTTTGATATGGTATCAGACAGGAGGTTATAGCCTTCTCAAGGTAGGTCGGAATATGAGTTGGAGAAGAACTACTTCTGGTGATGGAGCGTTCTCTTCTTTACTCAGAGATGATTCACTACAGGATGTAGATTCATGGTGGTTCCTTCCATATGATCAACTCAATCTGTCGTTTTTTGAAGGTAAGGCATCGTACGGAATCATTCTTATTGAGAGTGAAGAACAAGGAAAAAGAAGACCATATCATAAACAAAAGTTGAGTTTTCTTCTTTCAAATCTTCGTCATTTTGCACTTGAAGCCCAAGCCAAGAATATCCCCGTCCTACATTTTACAACATCTGGGCAATACGATGAACCGCTAAACGAAATTCTTCAGGAGTTCGGTACCATTCACATGTTTAAACCAGCGGAACGAGAACTCAGAATGACGCTTAAGCCCTTGATAGACGAAGGACTCATCAACATACACGAACATCCAGGTTGGTTAACGCCACAAGAATGGTTCACTTCTACCGTTGGTACAGAACCTCCATTTCGAATGGATCGATTCTATCGAAATGTTCGCAAGAAAACGGGCTGGCTCATGGAAGATGATGCTCCATATGGAGGGAAATTTAGCCATGACGGGGACAACCGTCATCCTTGGAAAGGCGAGCATATGCCCCCGCCAGCTCCTGTTTACAAGGTCGATTCAATCGACGAAGAAGTATTGTCTCTTGTCAATACGCTCTATGCAGAACATCCAGGAGTTGCACGACTTGACCATCTTCCGACTTCGGCGTCAGATCATGAACAAGCACTCGAGTTTACAACATCCATTCTGGAACATTTCGGGCATTATGAGGATGCGATGACCAAGCAAAGCAGAGGGCTCTTCCATTCACGCCTTGCTTCGTCAATGAATCTTCATCGCATCATGCCACAACATGTGGTTAATCTTGTTCTTGCAGCAGAGATTCCTTTGAATTCAAAAGAAGGATTTCTCCGACAAATGATTTGGCGAGAATATGTCCATCACATCCACGATATTACCGATGGTTTCAGAACGATTGATGTAAAGAAAACAAAACCGAAAAGCCGACAAGCGAACTGGACAAGCGCTCCATCATCGGATGAAGAATCTCATCCGAATCACCTCAACCAAACACGTTCGTTACCAATGGCGTATTGGGGTGAAAAGAGCGGCCTTGATTGCCTCGATTGGGCGGTAGAATCTGTCATGGATGAAGCATGGACACACCACATACCTCGCCTGATGGTATTGAGTAATCTGGCTCAACTTCTTGATATCGAACCAAGAGAACTTACAGATTGGTTTCATGCTGGTTTCGTTGATGCTTTCGATTGGGTTGTTGAACCAAACGTCTTGGGCATGGGAACCTTTTCTCTAGGCGATGCAATGATGACAAAACCCTACATTTCAGGAACCCCTTACATTAAGAAGATGGGAGACTTTTGCTCTTCATGTCAATTCCATCCAACGAAAACCTGTCCGATTTCATCGATGTATTGGGCGTATTTTGAACGTCATAAAGCATCTTTCAAAGGAAATCATCGCCTTGCAATGACGCTGAGAACATTGGAGAAAAGGGATATAGAAAAGAAGCGAAAAGATGCAGAAACATTTGCTTGGGTAAGTACGATGTTGGCTGATGGGCGTTCATTACATGAACAAACCCGTCTTTGAGTAGCATCGAATGTAATAAACTCGAGAGGGCGTCATGGCACCATGATTGTTCGTTCCGAGTAAAAGTGCATTAAGCGTATTTTTTTCTCGATTCAGTTGTTGTGGATGATTTACTGACATTTCATCCAAAAAGGTCTCCTAATTGAGCAGCAGTGCTTAAATTCGTGTGATTTATTTCGCAGGTGCTAAGTTCATAAGAAGCATATTTCATGAACAAAATATGGAAGAAGGCAATCGACTTCTTGCTCCTTCAGTGCTAATTTTTGTTGGGATTCTTGTTTTTTTTATGACAGGAAGTGATTATGAAATCCTAGATTCCATCTTACCATATGTCTTCTCAGCACCTTTCTTATTATCTGGTTTTTTCATCCTTTCAGTACGACTTGGTGAGTTGTCAATTGATGAAAAAGCAGATCTTCGAATAGATACTAGTTCTCCTGAAGGCATACTAAAATCAATGGAGAACTACAGTAAGTTCAAGCAGCAAGAGGGAAAACAAACGATCCAAGCAACAGGCTATCTCATCCTTACTATGACTATTGTTTTAGCATCGATTACCATCACTCTCGGGATGGTCTGGCTCTTTTTCTTGGCAGCACTCAGTGGCATGGGTGGTAATTCAGATAACAGTGGATTTGAAAGCTCATTTAATTTCATCGTCACCATTCTCAAAATATGCTTTTGGACATACATAGGCAGCCATGTAATGATCGCTCGACCTTGGAGTTTATTGATTGAAGAAACCCCTCAAACTTCATCAAAATCTGCCTCATCAGATAGAGCTGAGGTTGAATCAGTTAATATTGAGCCAAAGCGCTTGCTGTATTGTCCGCAATGCGCTGCACCTATTCGTGTTCCAATGGCATACAAAGGTCGAGCAAAGTGTCCAAAATGTGAAGCGATTTTTGATGCATAAGGTAACCAAGCACTTCCAATAATCGTAATAAATTGGGCAGTGGTTCAGAACGCACCTATTTGAATGACCTGTGTAATCTATTACCATGCTTACATCTGCATTGTATGATCGCTTCTTAGGTCATAGGACGAATGAAAAGCTGCGGAATGTTTGCCTTCAAACTGCGATTTTAGGTTTTTTGCTACATTTGCTGTTGTGCTTACTCTATCAACTTGATTTAATCAGTTTTAGTCAGCAAACTGGCGAGTTGTTTGACTCCTATCTCGACGCTTTATACACCCCTTTCTCCATATTTTTGGCTTACGAAGTTTACGAATTGATACGTACAATTCCAGATTCATTCACAAATTCAATCGGAAAACAGTTTGAGATCATCACACTGTTGGTGGTAAGAGATATTTTGAAGCGATTGTCAGATATTGATGCGTCTGTGACCTCTACTGTTGACAACAGCATCTCGATTTTAGCTGTCGAATGCTTTGCATTTCTCGTTCTTTTCGTAACCGCATTGCTTTTTTCTAGAACCCAACGCGAAACAAGTGCAATTTCAAACGATAGTAATGAATTAGACAAATTTATTTTACAGAAGAAACAACTTGCGACCTTGCTATTTGGCGTGTATATTCTAACGGCCGTTTACTCCCTTTCCACATGGTCAATTGGCGTCTTTGAGGGAGATGGAAGTACCAATCGTACGATTTTCTTCCTTGACTTTTTCACCGTACTAATCATGGCAGATATACTGATTTTGCTAGTCTCCTATCAGTACATTACGGAATTTGCATATCTTGCGAGGAATACTGGATTTATTCTTTCCACTGTCATCTTACGTGTCGCAATAGCGAGTCCCGGAATGTCAGGCGCCATTCTGTTCATTCTTGCTGGTTGCCTTGGTTCGGCGACTCTTCTCTCAGGGTATCTGTTCCACAAGACTGAACAGGCCAATAGTACTAGAGATCAGTCGGTTGAAGGGTAAGCAAAGGGTAGCGTCTGACATGACCCACTGCGAGCCCTTTGATTTGTCAATACCTGAGCAATGGGTGTTTAGACACACCCTTTGATAGGATGCATAATCTTCTAAATCAGGGACTGGTTCAATC
>JAKMFY010000252.1 GCA_022425185.1 Candidatus Poseidoniaceae archaeon
CGGTTAGACCGTACGATATGGCGACAAATTCTCCTGCGAAGAGGCTGAATAAAATATACTGTAGATTCTCAAGAAGTGCAAAGCCGAGACCAACTGTGAAACCTACTTGGAATCCCCTTCGTTTTGAATCGATCATACTACTCAGGCTCAAGACAGCCAATGCTTTGCATATTTCTTCTCCAACTGGTGCTGAAATGATAACCGTGATGTTCTCGACAGTTGTTGCTGATACATCACCTGCTGTCAAGAAAAGAACAGTTCCAGGGGTTACGAAGGAATTGATGATCAACGCTGGAAATGTCGAAAGCATCCCTGCGATAAGCATCGCTTCCCCCTGTTGACGATTGGTTGTGAGTTGAAATCGAGAAGCAGAAAAGGACCACCAAGCAAAAACGGGTGTTGAGAAACCTACAAGCCATGCTGGGACAGCTACACAAAGAGCCAGTAATAGGAACATCGTGTTACTGGAGTCGAGAAGAAGAGGTGCAAAGGCAAGGCTTGAGATGATGACCCCTCCAAGGAAAAGCATCCACAAATGCCGAGCGATTGGTACACGTAACGGATGTCGAGATCGAACGATGTATTGTCGCATCGTTGTTGGAACTGGTGTTTGTAAAATTCGTGAGTCTGGAAGCGAATGCACCTGTGTTCCGTAGGCATCTGGTTGTGCAACGATGATATGCTCAAGTTTGGGGCGTCGTATCGCTAAAAGAAGCAAAACCATTGGGGCAGAACAAATGCTGCCTGCAAGTATCAATGTTCCATCCAGAGGTCCAAAATCACCATCAAGATCTCCATCAATAAATCCGGCTGCAATCAAGACAACGAATTGAGCAAGAAACCAGAGGAGTACCACAATACCAAGCATTCTCCAAACACTTTTCCATCTTGACTCTTGATTGAGAGTCTGAGACGAAGCGTGATTGGCTTCAGAAGGCTGCATGGAGTCCCTTTGTCACAGGAACTACATGAAGAATGGGATTAGAAGCCCGCTCAGTTCGCCCATCACTCCTCACGGAAACAGCAGTCAGCATAGAGCACTCATCATTGCGGGTTTGTTCCTCGAGAACCTCACCAATAAGCATTCGGATGATTTGAAACAGTTCTTCAAAAGGGGAAACAACGAGCAAAGGCCATGGAATGGGTAAACCGTCTTCTTGCACCTCGTATCGATCACAGGGGAATGTCAACACCAAGTGAAGCATCTCGTCTATTCCTCATTCTAACACTTGTCTTGACAGGATGGTGGGCTTGGGGAGCCACAAATGGTAATTTTATAGTCTGGTTTTCTCTGACATTACTTGTAGCAACACCGATACTGTCTATCGGCTGGTACTTCCTATCGTTGGCTGCTCGTCATCGAAGTGGAGAGTTACTTACTCCCAAAGTTCAGAATGCCTTAGAGGCCAAAGGCCGATGGCCTCATCACTCAAGGAAGCCGTAAGTCCAACTCTTTGGAGGAGCAAAGGTTTCCTTAATTGAGCGTGGAGAGACCCATCTCAAAAGATTGAGGGGACTACCTGCTTTGTCATTGGTCCCGCTTCCACGAGCTCCACCAAACGGTTGTTGTCCAACAACAGCCCCTGTGGGTTTGTCGTTGATGTAGAAGTTTCCAGCACTGAAGCGCAGGGCATCCTTTGCAAATTCAATGTCTTCACGGTGTTTTGCAAAGATAGAACCTGTCAGAGCATACTCAGAAGTTGAGTCACAAATTCTCAAGATGTTTTCATATTCACTGTCTTGATAAACGTGAATAGATAATACCGGTCCAAAGATTTCCTGAGCCATTGATTCGTACATTGGATCTTCGCAGAGAATTGTCGTTGGTTCGACAAAGTAACCTACTGAATCATCATAGTTTCCGCCTGTAACGATTGTGCAACCGCTGTCTGCTTTCGCTCGATCAATGTAGCCTGCGATATTATCAAAGGATTTCTTGTCAATAACTGCTCCAATATAATTGGAGAAATCAGAGACATCTCCCATCGTAATCTTTCCAACTTCAGCACAATACGTAGAGCCAATACGTCCCCAGACTGAGGCTGGTACGTATGCGCGACTTGCAGCAGAACATTTCTGTCCTTGGAACTCGAATGATCCACGCAATAATGCTACAATGAGGGCTTCTTCATCACATTCTGGATGTGCAACGATGAAGTCTTTGCCACCAGTTTCGCCAACAATACGCGGATAACTGCGTAGATTTTCCAAATTGTTTGCAATATCTCTCCAGAGTTTCCTGAAGACGCCTGTTGAGCCTGTGAAGTGGATTCCAGCTAAGTCTGGGTGTGACATGCAAATGTCTCCAACAACTGATGCTTTTCCAGGAATGAAATTAATCACGCCAGCAGGAAGTCCAGCATCCATCATAAGTTTCATAATTTTGTAATTTGAAACATACGAGTTTCTACTTGGTTTCCATACTCCAGTGTTGCCCATAATGGCAGCACAGGAAGGTAGGTTTCCTGCAATGCTTGTAAAGTTGAATGGCGTAATGGAGAAAACGAAACCTTCCAGTGGTCGTATTTCGCTTTGGTTCCAAACGCCATCAGGTGAAATCGGTGGTTGCAAGTCTTCGTAAATTGCTCGGGCATAATCGACATTGAATCTCCAGAAGTCAATAAGTTCACAAGCAGAATCGATTTCTGCTTGATGACATGTCTTTGATTGATTGAGCATTGTCGAAGCGTTGATCTCATGTCGACGCTCCCCTGCGAGCATTGTTGCAGCCTTGAGGAAAATTGCACCTCTCGCTTCCCATGGCATCGTTGACCACGCTTTGTGGGCCTGAAGTGAAGCATTGATTGCATCCTTGACTTCTTGTTCACCAGCGAGATGTACTTTTGCAAGAACGTGCCCATGATTATGGGGCATAACCTGTTCGACAATATTTCCTGTCCAAACTTCTTCTCCGTTTATGATGCAAGGGATTTCGATAACTTCTGACATCTGTTTTGCAAGTTCTGCTTGCAATTCAATACGCTCATGTGAGCCAGGGAGGAATCCCATGACAGGTTCGTTGTTCGGGGTTGGTGGTTGAGAGATTCCATTGACCATGCGCTACGGTGCGCTATTCACTCTTTCAACTCTGCGTTGTAGATGTCTCAATCTGTATTTTCGTACAAATGTGAAAGCTTCCTTCGAACCTTGCTTAGCTTTGGAGCAACAACCATTTGGCAATAGCCTTGATTTGGGTTTCGAGCATAGTAATCATGGTGGTATACTTCCGCTACAACAAGATTCAGAGCAGGTTCAATCGTTGTTACGATGGGGTCTGCAAATGCGTCGTTAAATGATTGAATTGCTTCTCTTGCCATTTTCTCCTGTTCGTCGTTTACGGGCATAATGCAACTTCTGTATTGAGTGCCTACATCGTTTCCTTGACGGTTTAATTGAGTTGGGTCGTGTACCGTGAAGAAGACTTCGAGTAACGTGGGGTAGGAAATAAGAGAAGGGTCGAATTCGATGATCACTATTTCAGCATAACCAGTCCTTCCACTGCACACTTGCTCATAGGTTGGATTGGGGCGTTGGCCTCCAGCATATCCCGGCAAAGCAGAAATTATCCCCTTCATTCTCTTGTAGGCGCCTTCAACGCACCAAAAACATCCACCGCCGAATATTGCTTGCTCCATGGTTTTCGACTATCGGTTCTCTTCATCAAGACTTGTATTGTAAATCGATTCATTGTAGTGAATCTGAGACTTATGATTAAGAACTGTCGACTGATATCTCTATCTCCATGCGACAAGATTCCGATACCACAGTGATTGTATGCCGACGAGACTTCGACCAAAACCGGGTTCTGTACACCTATGGTCGCAATTCAAAGGAGTTGAAGAATGAAGGACTTGCTTTCTTCGGTCCCGTGTTTGAATCAATGATTGAACAAGCGAATCTTAAGGATGATGCAGAAGAAATCGGAGTGTTGGTTCATATTCGTACGAGGCCCATTGAGAAGGATGACCGTTGGTACAAAATCGACTTTGTGATGCAGGATGAAACTATGGCATACTATTCGAATTTCGATGGACGTCTTCCAAACGAATTTGTTCATGTCGTTCCGTTGAGTGGTGGCCTGCCCCAATCAATGTATATCGCAGTCGAGGCACTTGATGAGATTGCCTATGCGCACGCCGTCGATGCTGAGATTTTTGATGAAGAAAATGAAATTGGATTGCCTCAAGATCAAACCACACTTTCTGATTTTGGATTGGAAATGTCAACTGACTTAGAATCTATAGAAGGTTCTGATGAAGAAGATGTTTTTGTTCTTGAGAAGAGGAAGAATCGTGCTTGGACCCTCCCCCTACCTGGCCCATCGAGTAAACCAACTGACCGGAAATGAATAGGTGCTTCATACATTATTTGATAAACCGTTTTGCTACGGCAAAGACATGGAATCCGTCACAGATCCTAAGCTCCTAGAGAATCGTCTTTTCTACAAGCTGGGTGAATTCACCTACGATTACAGGAAAAAGGTCCTTGTCGTTGGCCTTTTGGCCTGTATTGGTATGGCCTCACTCATTGCCATGGGGCCAAACTGGGCAGAGTCATGGGGCGTTGGAGAACACGAATCCGTTCAAGCGAGCGAACTTCGAGAGGACGCATTCATTGGCGAAGAAGAAGATGCAGAAGGTTTTGTCTTCCTTGTTTACCACGAATCTCTTGATGATTCTTCCCAAGAATGGCAAGATGAAGTAACGTCTGCTTTGGCAGACTGGGAAAAGATGGATGACGTTTCTATCGAGTATTCATGGGATACAACCGGTGATGAACGCACCGAATTCGTATATACTGACGAAGGTGGATTTTGGGCCAAAAACAGAATCACAATAAATCTTGACCGCACTTCAGCAAAGTCACTGTATGCAGATAATCACGAAACCATCGACATATCAAACGATTTCGATTCTTGGAAAACAGGCCAGATTGCTATTGACGTTACCTTTGATACAAGAATCCAGGACGATCTCATCACTGCTGAATTAATTTCAGGTCCTTTGACACTCATCATTCTTGGAATCGTTTTCGGAACAATCATTGCTGCAATTTTGCCTCTTGGTGTTGCAATATTAACCGTAATCTCAGCAATGGGACTCACTATTTGGCTCTCTAATACTATGGAAGTGACTCAATATGCAATCAACATCATCACTCTTATTGGAATTGGTGTTTCAGTCGATTACTCCCTTTTCCTGGTCAATCGCTTCCGTGAAGAATTGAACAGAGGTAGAGATATTCGTACCTCGACGGCAATGACCGTCGCAACAGCCGGCAAAGCGGTCTTTTTCAGTGGAGTAACCGTTGCAATCGGGTTGATGGGTATGCTGTTCTTTACTGGAACTGGTTTGCCGAGTCTTGGAATCGGTGGAACACTGGCCGTCTCCGTTGCAATGCTTTTCTCAGTCATTGTGTTACCCGCTGTACTGGCAATTCTTGGCCACAGAGTCTTTATTGGAAAAATTAAGTTCGCTTTTAGTACAGAAAACGACACTGGAGATGGTGTCTGGGCAAAGATTGCAACCACAGTCATGGATCGCCCATGGGCAGTACTCATACCAACACTGGTCATTCTACTGGGAGCAGGTCTACCGTTCCTTCAAGCAGATTTCTCGATCGCATCTCGTGATGCTCTACCGCCAGACGATGAAACGAGAGTCGGGTTTGAGCACATGGATGAAAAGTGGCCAGAAACTGCAGTCAATGCTGCTTTAGTTGTCATGGATTTCGATGGTCAAGACCCACTTGAGGAATCCAACCTCAGAGCAATGCATCGTTGGATGGTCAATCACGTCAATGATTCAAGGGTCATAGAAGCATTCGGTTATGCCTTACCTTCGGCAAATATGAACGAATCCCAAGTTGTTGCCTTCTGGCAGACACCTGACGAATTCCTTACCGCTGAAGAACAAGCTACTCGGGAATACTTCCGTAACGAATTCATTTCAAACAATGTCACATTCGTGGTATTCTCTCTCAACGGGCCAATCACTGGACAAGATAGTCGAACCTTTGTTCAAGATGTTCGTGACGAACGAAATGAATTCCTCGATAATCTGAACATGGGCGACGATGGAGTGCTTATGGTCGCAGGATTTGCAGCCTACAGCCTTGATATTCTTGATTCGATCAAAGAAAACCTCCCTTATGCTCTCGCCTTCATCTTCATCTCGACGATTGTCTTAATCTTCATTCAAGTACGAAGCGTCATCATTCCAATTAAGGCAATTATCATGAATATTCTCTCGATTTCAGCAACTTTCGGTATGCTCGTCTTTGTGTTCCAATGGGGTAATGGTGCCGAACTGCTCAACTTTACCGCACAACCGATTGAAACAACAAATCCTGTCATCATATTCTGTATTGTCTTTGGACTTTCTATGGATTATGAAGTTTTGATGCTCTCGCGTATTCATGAAGAATGGGAAGTGACAGGAGACAACACACAAGCTGTCGCAAATGGCTTGCAGAAGACGGGCCGATTGATTACTGGTGCTGCAGCGATCATGGTTGTTGTCTTCATGGCCTTCGGTCTTTCCTCTGTTGTTATCTTGAAACAGATTGGACTTGGGTTGGCTCTAGCAATCCTACTTGACGCAACCATTGTCCGTGCTCTTGTTGTTCCATCGACTATGCGTTTAATGGGCAAATGGAACTGGTGGTCTCCTCAATGGATGAACAAATTGTTTCCATCAAAAACCATTGAAATAGACCCGGAAATTAGTGATGAATGACGTGCTGGTGGACGTGCCGAGATTTGAACTCGGGGCCTCTACCATGCCAAGGTAGCGATCTTCCAACTGATCTACACGCCCATGTGGGTGCTTTCGCAAATACTCCGACTTAGGGGCACGACATAAGCATTCCCAAACCAATCACTATGAGGG
>JAKMFY010000262.1 GCA_022425185.1 Candidatus Poseidoniaceae archaeon
TAGGTATTCTCTTCGAGATAAATTAGATCAGTCCAAGAGACTGAAGGGTCTGGCGTGGATGAAATTGTGACGCCTGACATACCCAGACCACGAACGCCTGAACCACCATCTTCTGATGTGATCAAGACTCGATTATTGAGGATTGTATCGGAAGTATCCTTCGCGATACCTTGGATACTGAAAGACGAACCATTTCCATCATCCAAGATTTGATTGGATGGCATACCATTGACAACAGTTGTGATTGTGTTTTGATCTGCCGAGTAGGTTACTGTTCCTTCAGCATCTGACTCAAAAAAAGTGATATCTCTGATGAGCTCGTCATCAAACGGTACAATGTCATTAACATCAGAAGAAGAAAACTGTTGATACATTCTCATGCCCGAACCATTCAGTAGAATTGCGGAATGTGCACCAGCCCAGTCAGAGTTTGAATGATAATCAATTTCGATGATATGATGTCCATCATCAAATGCGAAATTTTCGTTTGAGTCAACTCCGAGCACCATACCCTCTAAATTGCGTGTGCCACCGATGAGGAATCCTCCAATGACTACGAATACCAAAAACAGCCCGAGTGCGAGCCATTGATGTTCTGACTCTTCCTCGAGCAACTTCCTCCAGCCACTCGCCATAACACATCCTAACGTTGAACCATTATGTTCCTTGCTCTAGAAAACCGCTATCTTTTTGATAAAATATGTTCTTGGGAAAGCATCGGAGGGATGATAAGGGAAACATTAGTCGGATGGATGCTAGGAGTAGATGTTATGGCACGTAAACCCGCATCAATGTACCGCCGACTCAAAGGACCTGCTTATACACGACGCAAGTTTATTGGCGGTGTTCCAAACAACCGTATTCTTTCTTTCCACTCTGGAAACCGTCGTGCTGCGGAGACAGGAGGATTTGCTGTTGTTCTAGAATTGAGAGCCAACAACGATTGCCAAATCCGACACACAGCGCTTGAAGCTGCCCGTGTTATCTCAAACTCTACCATCCGTAACGAGGCTGGCGCACAAGGATACGCACTTCGGATCCACACATACCCACATCACGTTCTCCGAGAAAACAAGCAAGCAACTGGTGCTGGTGCAGACCGTGTATCACAAGGGATGCGCTGTGCTTTCGGTAAGAATGTCGGAACTGCAGCACGTGTTCGCCGAGGACAACGTGTTGTTTCCCTCCACGTCAACCCAGAACACTACCTTACAGCAAAGGATGCTCTGCGTAAGGCAGGAATGAAATTCCCAACGCCAACAACAACTCGTGTTGTTCGTGGCGCAGAACACCTCAAGGGACTCGTTTGAGCCACATGCAAAGACTGCCCGACTGGGTGGTTTGAATGCGAAGTATGATTGATGATGTGCTCATAGCAAAGATATAGGGTGAGAATATGCGAGTTGCAGTTTTGAAGGAAGACAATTGTCAGCCAAAGAAATGTAATGACGAATGTTTTCACTACTGCCCACCTGTTCGAAACGGGCAAGAATGCATCATCATGGATGACAAATCAGGAAAACCACACATCTCTGAGTCACTCTGTATTGGATGCGGAATCTGCGTCAACAAATGCCCACATGATGCACTGATCATTGAAAAACTTCCAAGTGAACTGGAAACGGATATGATACACCGTTACAGTCTTAATGGCTTCAGATTGTTCCGCCTACCAACACCAACCAAGGAATCTGTCGTAGGAATTCTCGGTCCAAACGGTATGGGCAAATCTACAGCATTCAATGCTCTTTCTGGGCGAATTATACCGAATCTTGGTGATTGGTTGAACAAAGAACCTGAATGGGAAGATGTGGTTAATTCACTTCCAAAGGGTGAACTTCGTGATTTCTTCATGGCTGTTCGTGATGGAGGAATAAAGGTGGCACTCAAGCCACAAAATGTTGACCGATTGCCTAAGCGGGTTCAAGGAACCGTCGAAGCATTGCTGCGAAGAGTCGATGAACGGAATATGTTCGATGAGATGACGACCGCATTAGGAATTGATCATCTTCTCGATCGAACTGTACAGCAGTTGTCTGGTGGAGAATTACAACGAATGGCTATCTGTGCAACGATTTTACGAGATGTTGATGTTTATTTCTTCGATGAACCATCGTCCTATCTCGACATCCATGAACGAATGCGAATTGTACGAATTATTCAAAAATTATCCGAAACTAAACGAGTGATTGTTATCGAACACGATTTAGCGGTTCTAGACGTACTTGCCGATCTCGTCCACATCGTTTATGGGCAGAAAGGAGCATTTGGAATATTTACACCCGCCCGTTCAACACGAACTGCAATCAACGCATATCTTGATGGATTCTTGGTCGAGGAAAACGTTCGAATTCGTGACAAGCCAATTCGTTTCCTCAAGCACCATGAGCGTTCTGTTGAAACTGGAAGTGTCGTCGTTCAATGGGGAGACCTTGGAAAGAAATTGGGTTCCTTCGAACTATCCACTGGAGAAGGTTCCGTTCATCGTTCGGAAGTAGTTGGTGTAGTCGGTCCTAATGGAACTGGAAAGTCGACAATGATCAAAATCCTAGCCGGTGAACACGAATACGATAGCGGCTGGGTTACTGCAAATGCTACGATATCATACAAGCCTCAGCATATTGATGCAGATATGGATTGTACCGTCCAGATGTGGCTGGATAGCGAATTGGGTATGCGATGGAGAAGCGGTGAATTCAACGTCAATGTCATACGAGCATTAGGTGTCGATTCTTTATTGCCAAAGCGTGTTAAGAAACTCTCAGGTGGTGAGCGACAAGCCGTAGCGATCGCACTCTGTCTTGGAAGAGATGCTGACTTGTACCTTCTCGACGAGCCATCCGCACACCTTGATGCAAATGCACGAATGGAAGCTGCTAA
>JAKMFY010000298.1 GCA_022425185.1 Candidatus Poseidoniaceae archaeon
GCATGATAGAGTACGAAATCAGCTTGACCATCGAGTCCTTCAGCCCCCATGTAGGAATTTATCGCTCCATACTGTTCTTGATTTGCTTCAAGCGAATGACCCGACCATCCCATAGCAGTTTCACCCTTGAGATAATAATCCGTTCCAACCGTCTCAAATCTCTGATTTATTTGAGCAACAAGATTACGAATTGCAAGGTCTTCAACATGCTTTACAGCATCGACTCGAGCACCATCCAAATCAAAGGTTTCAATCCACCAAAGAGCATCTGAGATGAATTGCTCCGATGCATTTCTGTCTTTCCAATTCACATCTGGCATGTATGATGTAAATTGACAATCAAGTCGGTGCTCTGTCCAATCACAATTCATAGTTCCACATTGGCATCCAGCATTAAACCAATTAGGATGATCCTGAACGTAACTGTGATCTTCATGAACATGATTTACGACGAAATCCATCATAACACGAATTCCTGAGTCATGAGCCATCTCAACCAAATGTTTGAGTTCCGAATCGGTACCAAGACGCGGTTCGATGCCTCTTGCTTCAGTTGGCCAATATCCATGAAAAGCTGAGACATCATGAACCCCATCAGATGCTTTACCAGTCCCAGTAGCGGCTGTATTGAATGGAGAAAGCCATAGAGCGTTAACTCCTAATTCAGAGAAGTATCCGGATTCAATCATAGTTGTAACTCCTGCAAAGTCACCTCCTAGCCAATCCGCTCCATGGGCAGCAGACGTTGTATTTCCATCATTGGAAGTGTTGCCATTAACAAATCGATCAGTCATAACCATGTAGATCAATGCATCATTCCATTCAAACGAAGAACCCTCACCAATCCAGAAAGGTACAAGCAGGTCATACGCTTCATTTCCATTTACATCATAACATTCCAGATGAATCGTATGTTTCCCATCTGAAAGATTGGAGAGATCAAATGTCCACTGTAACAATGACGAATCCCATTCTGCACCGGTTATTTCCGAAGGGATTCCATCTGGCAATCCGCCACCAGACCCTGGAATAAAATCAATGAGGAGAGTATCATTGAGAAGTTCAGCAGAAAATTGAGGGCGTTCGTGGTTCTTGACTCGTAATAATGAATTTTCGATTCCATCACAATAACTGCGTTCGGAGTTGGATGGGTCAAAGATATAGTTTCCATCAACAATGAACTTGTAGCAATATAGGCCTTCAGACAATTCTAACTCTGCAGTCCAAACACCGTTAACTTCCACTAATTCTGTTTCAGTATTCCAATCCCATTCTCCAAGGATGGATACGTTATTTGATTCGCCATGATACTCGATTGTGAGCGTTTCAGAAGTTGTAACGACATCTCCTTCAACATCTTGGGAGGCAAATGGTATGAATGGCATCATAAGTATGAGAAACAAGACAACATACTGGCGCATTCTAATTCCTCCTCACTCTTCTTCACTCGTTGTCGGTTTGTTAAACAGTGCATTTGCTGTATCAACGAGATCATCAATATGCTTGCAAAGGAAAGATCGAACGAAGTCATTGGCTGGATTATTGTAGGCTTCAAGCGGCTTACAATGTTGCTGTAATACGCCTTTATCGAGAATTGCAATTCGATCTGCTAGCGTCATGGCTTCTATTTGGTCATGGGTAACATAGATTGTTGTGGTCCCAAAAGTATCGTGTAGTCTACGGATTTCTTTCCTCATTTGATGACGAAGTTCAGCATCCAAATTAGAAAGAGGTTCATCCATGAGGAGTACCTTTGGACGCCGTACGAGGGCTCTGCCTAAGGCGACTCTTTGACGTTGCCCTCCGCTCAATTCCTTTGGTTTTTTATCAAGATGATCGGATAGTTTGAGTACACCCGCAATCTCTTCGATCCTGTGTTTTATCTCATCCTTATCGAGTTTAAATTCTCCTTTGGCCATTCGAAGTCCAAAAGAAAGATTGTCTCGAATCGTCATGTGCGGGTAGAGAGCATATGATTGAAAGACCATCCCAAGATCACGAGCACCTGGTGGTAGATGATTCACTTTCAAGTTATCAATCATTACATCGCCATCTGTGATGTCTTCCAAACCTGCAAGCATTCTCAGAGTGGTAGATTTACCGCAACCTGAAGGTCCTAACAAGACAAGGAACTCACCATCGTTGATGTCTAAATCAAGTCCCTTGACAGCTTCAAAGCCATCTTCGTATGTTTTTGTAACGTTCTTAAAATTCACTTCAACCATCGTATCACCCTTTCACTCCACCTGCAGATAGCCCATCGATGAGGAACTTCTGGAAGAATAAGAACAGTAACGCAACTGGAAGACTGACCAATACGCTAGCCGCAGCAAAATCACCCCAAGCCTGACCAGTCGAAGAGATCAGAGAAGCCAAACCAACAGGAAGAGTGTACATATCATTCGAAGTGTTGAATGTTAACGCAAGAAGGAATTCATTCCATGCGGCGAGGAAACTGAACAGAGCGGTGACTGCAATGGCAGGTGTTGACAAAGGCAATACAACCTTGGTAAAGACCTGGAATTGATTGCATCCATCGAGGGTTGCAGCCTCTTCAAGTTCTCTTGGAATTGTATCGAAGAATCCTTTCAACATCCAAACACACAATGGTAATGCCGTTACACAATAAGCGAGTATGAGGCCGAGATGTGTGTTCAATAGACCAAGTGTTTTCATGACAAGGAAATACGGAACAAGAATGATGATACCAGGGAACATTTGAACCAACAAAAAGGCAAACATGGAAACATCGCGTCCAGTGAACTTGTATCGGCTAAAGGCATATCCTGCTGGTATTGCGATGGTTAAGCCGAGCAGAGAAGTACCAACGCTTACAATAAGTGAATTAACAAGCCAAATCCAAAATGAATCTCCTTGCAATATCTTGGAAAAGTGTTCAGTTGAGAAAGAATCTCCGATTTCACCACCGAGTGCATTTCCAGGGGAGAAGGCAATGTCGATGATCCACAGCAATGGAATAACTGTAATGAGAACGAAATGCAACAAGATTAGATGTGTCGAGATTTTCTCATGTTTGTTTATTGTTTTAAAATTACGAAGTAATCCGAATTCAATAGCAGAAGTGGACAATTTATTTGAAGTCCAAACAGTAACTGCTCGATTCGAAAGCCACCATAATGAAAGACTGGAAGGTATGATCGTCCATGCATGCATCCAGATATCAAAAACAGAGAGTGAAGAAGAGCCTAATCTGAACAATCCAATGCCAATGATAAGTGCACTCAAAGCAAGAGAAATATTTCGTTTACCGAGTTCATGGACATTTGGAAGGCTTGCTCGTAATGCAGCGAACAGAACGCATATGACTACTCCGAGGAAGAGAGAAAGCGAATCGTCTCGGAGTACTTCAACTGTGAGCAAAATGAGATTGACAATGAATGCTACAACAAGCCATGTTCGCAAAGTGAGTACTTCCACAGGGACATACCAATCACGCATAAGTTGAGATTCGGTCATGATGAACCCTCTGTTGCATTTGTTTGCTTCATGTACGTCCAAGAGAAGGCTAAAAGCATGAGGAATATGATTACAGACCAAGCAGCAGCGACCCCGTAAGCACCTTCTCTAAAGGCCACATCATAGACGTATGTGATAAGAATATCCGTTTGCCCAGGTTCTCCAAAGTACAAATTTGGACCTCCGTCCGTCATGAGATAGATGACGTTGAACATATTGAATGTCCAAATGAATCCAAGTAATGTAAGCGGAACTAATGCACTTCTTAGATTTGGCAACGTAAGATGTCTAAATGCATCCCAACCGGTCACTCCGTCAAGTTCAGCAGCTTCGTACATATCTTTTGGCAGTGCTTGAAGGGCACCGCTGATGGACATCATCATGAATGGAACACCTAGCCATATGTTGACCAGAATAACGACGACTTGAGCTCCTGTCGGATCAGATAAGAAATCAATATTGGTTCCAAGTAAATCATTGATGAACCCATCTGGTTGGAACATACCCCTCCAAACCAGCACTGAGATGTATGAAGGTACCGCCCAAGGCAGAAGAAGTAAGGTTCTGTAAGCAGTTTTCCCACGAATCGTCGTACGCTGGAGAAGTACTGCAAGGAACAATCCAATTCCGATGTGAGCGGTAACGTTCACCACAGTCCATACAAGGGTGAAAAGTGTTACACGAATAAAGCCTGATGCAGTGAGAACATCCCAGAAATTTGACAGACCAATGAAGGATTGTTCCCCAAGATGAGTTTGGTCCGCATCTGTAAAAGACAGCCAGAACCCATAGATGACTGGATAGAACGTAAGAACTGCGAGAGCAAGTAATGCAGGGGCAATATAGACATGAGCCAAACGTGAATTGGTTCGATTCAAGCGTTGATCTCTCCAACGCCCATAGCTGAGTAAAACAATCAATGAAAGGACAATTGCACCTAATGCAAACATGACTGGAGAGGTGTCTCCTGCACTTGGTCGTTGATCTGAAACTGAAGTACTGCCAATAGTCGAATAGAACAATTCACCATCAGCATACACATCAATGGTGTGTTCAATGTTGGGAATCATACCAGTTAGGGAGCAGTTCAAATTTGTTGCGAGAGTTGGAATAATGCGGATTTGTCCGAACTGATTGAATTCTTCACCGTTTGAAGAACACGAATCATATCCTGAATTTGAGACTCCAAGAACATCACTAACAATAAATTGTGTGTGCAAGATTTCGTCGACGTAAATGCTGTAATTCGACACAGTTTGATTCAATTGAAATTCCAAAGGAATCGTGCGATATCCTGTATTGGGCTGTATGGGAGCGGCTTTCTGCAAACCATCCATTTGAGAAATAAGTTCGTCGTTAGCGTTAGTAAGCGCATCCTCAGTTGTTGAAATCTCACTGTAGGCTTGTTCAAAGGCTGTCGAAAGTGGGTCGTAAACCAGTGACATCGCTCGAGTCGTTGGAGCTGGTGTTCCAAATTTGGTTTGTTCAAGGAATCCTCGAATAACATCATCGCCAAGAATGTCCTGATCGTTCTCGAGTTCTGAGTGGGTTGGCATGGTGTATGTTTCGAGGGCGAAATCCTTCTGAACTGAGGCTGAAGACAGCCATAGAGCCAATTCTGCAGCTGCAATTTTATGCTCGCTTTGCTTACTCACAGACCAGCCTTTGTATGTTACAAGAGGAGACATGCGGTCACCTGAATCGTCGACAATAGGTAGAAGCGTTTGACCTATGCTGAGGCGACTGGCTTCATATGTGGCCCAATTCCAAGGGCCATCGATGATCATTGCAGCCTTTGATGAAATGAATTGATTTTTCATTCCTTCAATTTGAGTACCCGTTGCTACAACACCATGTTCTAATTCTAAATCCAGCATCCATTCCATCGCTTCAGCAGAACCATTAGAATCGAGAGTGGGGGACCCAGAATCATTGAACAGTGAACCTCCAAAACCTTCCTGAATTGGGAACCACCAATATGCAGATTTTACTGGAAGGGCTAATCCTTGAACATCTTGATACGTTAATTGCTGAGCGGCATATAGTAAGTCATCATGTGTCCAAGACTCATCTGGATAATCTAAACCTTGAGCATCAAAAAGGGCCTTGTTGTAAATCAGGGAAAGACAATCCTGACTCGCAGGAACACCGTACAGAGCCTCCCCATAGCGCATTGCTTCAAGCGCACGCCCTTCAAAGTTCGATCTATCTTGTGGAGTGAGATGTGGGCGTAAATCTTCCAAAAGTGGTAGGCTATCAACACGAATTTCTCCTATAGCCCCGAGTTGATCATTGGATAATCGCATCAAATCTGGGGCTTGTCCACCTTGGGCGGCTGTCATAAACAGTTGGTCTGCATTCCCAAATGGAACCATGGTAATGTCAACAGAAACATTGGGATTATTGGCTTCAAAGGATTTTACAGCATTCGTAAACACTTCTTCTTCCTTACTCTCTGCAGCAAATGTGTGCCATATATCAAGCGTGATTTCACCTGAAAACGATGAGTTGTTATCGCCATTGTTCGAATCATCGCCATCGAGACATCCTGGCAAAATGAAAAGCAAAGACAAAACGAGGGCGAAAATTCCCTTACGAATTAGAGCCTGTTGGCACTCTTCGCCCATGGTGCCTCGTTGTTTACCATCCAATTAAACAAATCTCTTGGAACAAAGAAGTTCAAACCTCTAATTTGAATGAAAGGACAATGGTAAACGTCCTAGGTCCATCCATTCGAGATGCAAGAGAGTTTTCATTTCCGTTTTCGCTGCTTGTCTCCAACGTTTTCTCATCGTACGTTCTGCACTTCGACTTGGCGGAGGAGGTGAGGAAAAATGATTGAATGTAGATATGGAACCTGGTATCGGAGAATCTTCCCATTCCACACCCCATAAGATAAGCCATTCTGGAGGTGCAACACCAAAATCTACAGGTATCTCAGGATTGCTAATCGCTGACTTTACCTGGTCAGGAGTAAGTTCTCCAAGTGCCATCTGATGAATTGCCATTGCAGTTCGTCGAACTTGATTCCAAAGGAATGCTTCACCAATAATCTCGAACCCAACAGTTCTTCCATCGACGATCCAAGGTGTGCAGGAGAGTATTGTTCGAATGGGATTTTTCCCGGGTTCAAGTCGTGCAAAATTCGTTGCGTCATAGGTTCCTTCAAACAAAGATAGCCACTCAGAAAGTACTTCTCCCGGATCATTCCAGAATTCAATTCCCTCAAGCCTGTAACGATACGTTCGATGTAAAGCAATTCGTGGATTCCAATCGAATCCGACTTCACGTACATCAAGGAAGGCAATGTCATGTGGGAGCAAATCGTCTACTGCACGAATGAACTTTCTTGGCGTGATACTCTCCCACAGAGAGGTAGCAATGCGAACTGTTCCGCC
>JAKMFY010000299.1 GCA_022425185.1 Candidatus Poseidoniaceae archaeon
TTGCTGATCGCATGCGAGGATTGCTCGATGCTCGAGACCAACGATTGGCAGACCTTGAAGAACAACTCGAACGGGTTATGCAAGGTCCACGTTCTGTATCCGCAGAACACGATTATCTTGTTGAACAAATCGAAGAGATGAAGCGTCGTCTTCTTGAAAGAAACCGTGAATATGAATCTCTACGACGTCGCGAACGCCGACTCCACACAGATGTCTTTGAGCGTGATGAGCGTATTCAACAGATGTCACTCACAATTACTGATCTTGAGGCTGCACTCACAGACCGTGTTGCTGAAATAAGGGAATTAGAATCACAAAATCAAGTTGCTATGCAAGAAGTTGACAGCGTCCGCAGAGGCGAGCGTACTCGAGAAGTTGTGGGACGTGTCTTTGCAGATTCACTATCATTGGTTCGTGGCCATGATGCTCGGGAAGCGAAGAGAGAAGCATATGCAAACTCCCCTGATGTAAAACGAACTCTTTCGACACCATCTCCTGACGATATGCAACACCTCGCAGATGGTGGACGGGTACAACTCGATGTTGATGAGAATGAACTTCAGAGTGGAATGGATGTTGATGAAGCGAGACCTCCATCTCCAGGTGGAAGTGGCGATCCTGTCCTCTATGATGAAGATTCAGAGAACGCTGATGAGTGAGTGCAATTGCTCTCTCAAACTTTCGAGTGAATCGTGTTCTTCGGTAATTGTTCCAGTAACAATATAATCTGCGCCAGCGTTTGCTGCGGCTAAGAGTTGTTCTGGGGTTCGAATTCCTCCTCCAACGATAAGTGTGCACTTGCTTGAGGCTCTAGCAGCCTGAATAAGTTCAATATGGACTGGGTTTGATGCACCTGAACCTGCTTCAAGATAGATCGTAGAGAACCCATACATTTCAGCTGTTTTACAATATGCTGATACAGTCTTCAAATCATTTGCTTGAATGAGATCTGCATCTCCTACTTCTCCAACCTTTCCACCTGGAGCGCATACAATGTAACCAGTAGAAATTGGATTGATTCCATACTGATCAATAAGCGGGGCGCCAGAGAGTTGCTCTTCGATTAAGAAGCGACGGGAGCGACTATTCATGAGCATCATGAACAGAATCCCATCAGCGCTACTTGACATGGCATGAGCGCCCCCTGGAAAGAGAATCACAGGCACGTTCCACATCTCTTCATTTGCATCTGGATGTTGGCTTGCAGCAAAAATTCGTAATTCTAATGCCTCTTGTATTGCTTGACACGTCGCATGAACGAGGTCATTCCCCGTATTGGTTGAGCCCCCAACGAATATCGCTGAAGTACCACATTCTACTGCAACTAAAGCCCTGTTCGCTGCTACTTCGGGAGATTGTTTATCTGGATCAATCAGCGTAATGTGATTCGTTTTTCCATTTTTTGAGGGGAGCATAGGTGATTCATTGTCCCACATATCCAACACCCTCTGTCCACCTGTAGTCGACTCGGTTGGTAAAGGATTTCATTCAGATGAAAGTTTTCTGATGTCTGCGGCGACACTTTCTGAATTCCACTCTGATTGAAGCCACTGTACTCTGACATCGCGGTCTACATCAACAAGAACTGCATGTACTGTCTGAGTTACTGTGTAATTCATCAAATGGATTGAGCAACGAGCAAGAGAATTTGTCAGATTCGCTGATACCTCGACAGAGGTGCCGAACGATGCCCAAACTGATTCAATCATTTCAAGTTCGGAATTGATATTACTTACAGTAAGGTGTGGCCATTCTACGCTGTTGTTTCTTTTGTAGTGGTAGAGTCGATCACTATCGTCATGCCATGGATCTGTTGTAATAGTAAGGAGAGATACTCTTTCTTGTTCTTGTTCTGAAAAAAGGTTGTATGTTTCATTCATTGAACGTGTTAAATCATCACATTCATCAAGACAAGAAGTGTGGATAAAGCCAACCATAATCACATCAGAATCAACCATAGAGAGATTGAATCTATCCCCCTTATCATCCAATAATTCGAATGTGCCTATTGACTTTGGATTCATAGTTTTTCCATAGAAATCTGTTGTGCCGAGGCATCCTGAACAAAGCATTGCTATTGTGATCACTACAGAAAATATGCGCATATTTTCACTTCTTACGTCGTTTCAATGCAGCGCTAATTACAGCCAAGAAGAGAAGTGAGAAACTTAGATCAAACATGATTTCTTCGATTTCATACTCATCAATGAGATAGTCGATTTCGGGCGTAAATGAGTAGAGGAGAGCTCCACCGCCAGGAGGACCTCCGCCACCGCCGCCACCGCCACCGCCTTGGCCGCCTCCAACATCTTGGCCAGCGACGTCAGCAACGCCATGATAACAGAGAAGGAAATACGGGAAACCTATCATCCCTACATTTTGTCCATTGGTATCGGTTACCATAGAAGGGGAACCCGATAGAGGCGTGCTAACATAATGATAAATCCCATCAGGGTATTCTGGAGTTGGCCCAAATCGTCCGTTGCATTCGTCTAAGTCCCCGACTCCATCAACATAATTCCAATCATCAATCCCATTGTAACCTTGGTCGCCGCCTTCTTGAGTGCGCTCAATTGCATAAGAAGACGTGATTGCTTTCAATGAGGTTTGATCGTCGTTGTAGCCATACATCCCGTAAATGGGATAGCCATCAAATGCCCATCCAATAATTGGGCTGTGTTCATCACTCTTGATCTTTGAAGGGTCGTAATCTTCCATTGTCTCCCCGGCTTCAGGTTCCCAATACACACAGTTTGCGTCATAGTGGTAATGATAGCCCCCTTGGCCAGCAGAATGCCCAGTACACCATCCAAGAGTAATTGGCTGTCGATCTTCATTAAAATATTCAAAGTGAAGGGCAACCGCATCTCCACCTGGACCTTCCTCTGGACCAAAGATTGGAGCGCCATTGACTGACATCGCAACAGTTCCTCGGTCTGGAACACATTCCCAACGCCCCGCTGAAGCTGGGCAGTTTGTTGTATCGTGTCCTCCTGTCGTATCGTTTACTGGATTAAGAGGGAAGGTCGACGTATAGTCCATTTCCGGAGCGCAACAACCCATTGTACTCAAGAAATCGTGATTTGGAATTCCGTTACTTTCAACAACCATGTCATTATTTTGAACTGTCACGGAGACATCGCATTGGAACCATGGCCCGGAACCACCACCTCCTGGGCTGCTCACGCCGTTTGTGTTTGCAGTGTATCCGTTTCCATCCCCATTGAAATCCTTGACCCATGGGCCTTGTCCATCCGTACACATCCATGAGTCCTCGGGTGCCCAATCAGGCAATGTGCAACCATCTGGACCGACTTGTTCACCGGAAGGTGTATTGGGGCATTGGTCAATATCATCAGAAATTCCATCGCCATCCGTATCCTTTTGTGAATCTGAACAGCCAGAAGAATCGACTTGTTCGCCCAGCGGCGTGTTTGAACATTGGTCAACTGCGTTACTTACTCCATCATTATCTGCATCGAGCTGGTATTGTGAACATCCATCGGGATTGACTGCTCTGTTTAGTTCTGTATCAGGACACAAATCGACATCATTCATGACGTCGTCTTGGTCAGAATCTGTCTCTGAATCAGAGCATCCAGTTCCATAAACTGGCTCATCGCTTGGTGTGTCATCGCAATCATCGTTCAAATCTGGAATACCATCGTTGTCTGAATCGGTTGAAGATGGTGTCACTGGAAGATCTACACGCAGTGTTTGAGAGGAGGTTGTGTAAAGCCCACAATCTGCGATAATATCGCCTTCGGTATTTGTTGTTGAGACGTCGAATGTTATCGTGTACGTTCCTAATGTCGCATTTACTTCGCCGATAATAGAACTTGAAGAGCTCGCTCCCAGTGGGTGGTATTTGATTGAGCACGTCTCTGGGAATTGATGTAGAATTGCCCCTGAGATGAGCCCTATTGTCTCGTTCTCCGCAGGCTCTGTCCAAGAAAATACCACATCAACATCTCGTTCATCTGGAACATTGACAATGTATTCAATAAGCCGTTCAACGGTTGCTGATTCTGAATCTGTGGCTTGAACTCGTACAAGCCATTGGCCTGGTTCCGATTCGGAGAATTCAACCTCCCAGAAACCATTCGCTTCAGTTTGAGTTGTTATCGTTGCAAGATATGGAGAGAAATCTTGGTTGATCATAGTAATTTCAAGCGATACACTCGAAGGGTCTTCGTCCACAACATATCCTTGGAGTGTATGGTTTACTCCTGTCCAATCTGATGTTCTGTTTTCCACTAAGATTGTTGGTGCAACATTCTCTGGCGGGGTTTGAATCCCTCCTTGATCAACCTCAACGTTCTGTGATTCTGTATCGTTTTTTGACTCTTCATCATCTGAGGATAAGGCAAAGACTGCGATTGATGCACCTATGAGAAGTGCCACTAAAATGACCGAAGCGAGTTTGTTTTCCACAGCCTCTATTGAACTGTAATAGCATTTAAGGTTGTTTCACTTTTGTTTAGCAAGACTTCACAAACCCGAGCCTGTAGCAAGCAACCATGGAAACGATTGAGAAACCCCTGCGTAGTATTCTCAAACGTTCAGATGCACCAAAGGGAAAGATTCGCCTTGCCATACTTTGCTCAATTTTAAATAAAATCTGGGATTTAGCTCCCCCTCTGCTCATCGGCGTTGCAGTTGATGTTGTCGTACAAAAAGAAGATTCGTTGCTTGGAGATTGGGGTGTTATTGATCCTTG
>JAKMFY010000013.1 GCA_022425185.1 Candidatus Poseidoniaceae archaeon
TCCTCACAGGTCCCGATTTCCTCAAGAGGAGCAACCGGCACACCTGCTTCATATCGCTGTTTATAAATCACTCCGCCTCTGTGAATGGTCATCTCCATCCACTCAGAGACCGCATTTACTGCCGAAACACCAACGCCGTGAAGACCTCCTGAAACTTTGTATGAGCTATTATCGAATTTTCCGCCAGCGTGCAGTTTTGTCATGATGACTTCTGCTGCAGAGATGCCGTACTCTTCGTGGATTCCGACTGGAATTCCTCGACCATAATCACGTACAGAAAGAGAATTATCGGCATTGAGGGTGATGTCAATGGATTTGGTATGCCCTGCAAGATGTTCGTCAACCGAGTTGTCAACAACTTCCCAAATGCAATGATGAAGAGCAGACCCGTCGTGAGGATCTCCGAGATACATCCCCGGCCTTTTGCGAACTGCTTCCAATCCTTCGAGTACTTGGATGCTACATGCATCGTAACTTTCCGACATAATTTTCATCTCTTTTTGTTGCCGTGAATTACGGTTCTGTCCGGCGTTTAAGCCAGCGGCAGATTTACCATTCTTCTAACTGTTAAAGATGGTCGACGGGGGTATGTAAACATACCCCCCCGAATGCCTCCCCTGTGATGTTTTTTACGGACAAAAATAACACCCATTTTGTCACAATTTACCCCATTGTAAAGAACATCGACAGCCGTGAGCGTTAAGAACAGGTCCCCAGTCGAGTGCAATATGCCTGAACCTACAATTTGCGTTGCGCTTGACTCTACGACTGTGAAAGCAATGGTCGACGAAGCCGCACGTGCCTCTACTGCAGGCGCAGACATCGTCGAAATCCGTTTCGACAGACTTTATCTCTCTAAACCAGCACCAGTAGAAGTTGAACAAGAAGATGGTGAGACTAAATCAGTCATGGCACCTGAATCTGAATGGCCAATAAACGATGCATCATCCATAGATGCAGAAGCCTCGATTCAGAAATTGAAAGAGTCGATTGGAATCCCTGTAATCTTTACCAACCGTCCAGCTCGAGAAGGTGGCTTTTTCCCAGGAACTGAAGAAGAACGTATTGAAGTGCTTAAGCAAGCAGTTGCTTCAAAAGTTAGTTGGATCGATTTAGAAACCTCCATCGAAGAAGCCGAATTCAAGGCTTTGAATGAAAGTGCTAAGAAAGCAGGATGTAAAGTCATTCACTCATCACACGACATCAACGGTACTCCAAATTCAGAGGATATCGCTGCTTATGTTCGAGAAAGAAGTGAAGATTCAGACATGGTCAAGTTTTGCTCAACTGCACACTCACACCTCGATGCATTACAGATTGTTGATGCTGCTATCGATCTGAAAGGAGAAGGGCATGAATACAGCCTCATGGCAATCAACAGTGGCGGAGATTGGGCTCGAATCCACGCACCGGTATTGGGCGTCTCAATGGTCTATGCTACGCTCTCTATGGAACATCGCATCAGCGACAAGGGCCTCATCAATGTACGAGACCTTCGAGATGCATGGACGCTTCTTGAGTATTGAGCAACTCTAATCGACATTCTGTTGCAAGGATGGCATCAGTTGTTGCTCTTCTGTGATGTTCTGTTCGAGTCCAGCATTCATGTATCGCTTGTTTACAATAAGAGGCGCCATAACGATCGCCATGAAGAAGACTAAGAATGCCAATGAAACTGTCCAATTTGGTAAAACAATGGAACGTTCAACCGTTGAGATCGATATATCGGCTACAACAACTTTGTCTTGGACAGGAGCATCTCCTCTGCGTGAATTATCCCAAGTATCGATGACAATGAAGAACTCCTCATACACTGTTCCTGAGAAGAGAGAACTGTATACTTCAGGACCATCTAAAGAGACACTCATTACAACAGAATCTGTCGAATCATAAGCATGCACATCACGGTATGTTTTCCATCCCGTCCATTCAAATGCAGCCCACTCAGGAGATGTTTCAGCAACAAACTCGTCTGAACTACGGCTTTCTTGCCTGAACCATTTCTCGATGTTATCGCTATGCATTCTTTGGTACGAGCCCTGATATGATTCGTAATTATTCGTCGTCATAAGATACACATCAGCTTCAGCTGGAACCAATTGATTACCGACTAAGCCTTGAATTTCAACACAGATTGTAGTCCTGTGAGTACTTGATAGATTGACACGAATCGCCCCAACGCTATCGTTACCAACCTTGATTGTAGTAGCAATATTAGATTCGAATTTATCCAAGGCCGTTTCAGAATGATAGTTCATGTACATATACGGTTCTTCGGGGACATCCGTAGAATCTTCGCCAGAGGGATCTTGAGCTGCTGAGCGGCCTTTACGCCCACCTTCATTATCTTCAAATCCAAAGTCATCCCAACCCCATGAATCATAAAAAGGAACTTCAGCATGACGGGAAATTGTTTCATTCCAAACTATTGGAGTTATTTCTCCACCACAATCATCGATGGCCGCTGACGCAGAACCGATTGGCCCGACCCCATACATACCACTGAACAAAGGTACAAAGAAAACAATCAACAAAAATGCTGCTTTTCGCTGATGCATTGTGATTCCCCTGTTTATTGGTTGTATGGACGGTTCATGAGGTATTCGATTATTCACGTCGACGCAACGGGCGAATGTATCCGCTTTCGTCGCTCTTTCGCTCTTGCTTCGACAATATCTTAGGAGCTGGAGGCGGATTGTGATGATCCATGCCGAGTAATCCTCCATCATCCGCATGCTCAACCTCATACGTCTCCGCACTTTGTTTGGCTTCTTCTTCGAGTTCATTCGGCTGACGCATAACAAGCCAACCGAGAATTAGTGCAGCAATAATTAGAGCGATAAATCCAAGGGCATCTCCACCTGCTTCGGTCATCCAAGATTTCCATTCATCCCAACTGAAGTCAGACAGGGAAGGATCAGCATCTTGTTCAGGAAGGACTGTGAAGTCTTGTTCTGCTTCAACACAGATACCCATTCCATCACAAACACGGACCTTGACAATGACCTCTCCTGGAGTATCCCAACTCATTGTTGTAAGTGTAGCCAAGGAGTTGGTTGAAACATACCAATCATTTTCGGAGTCACCATCTTCATCTTTGTCGAAAGAAAGGTCTTCTTCCCATTCGATAACCAAATCGTTACTAATTGTTTCATCACGATCAGTATTGGAACCATCGAGAACATCGAGGTCTCTATAGAACACGAGGTCAGCAAGAGATTCGGAATCTGTTACATTGACAACAACTGCCGTTGAATAATCTTCATAAATTTCATCAGGAACATCAATTCCACCGATTACTGGAGCTGCATCAACATGGATTTGGAACTCTGCTCGAGTTACATCCCCAGTTCCAAATGCATCTCTAACAGTAAGTTTCACCGTGTAGAGGCCAGCCATTTCATAGGCGTGCCATGGCATTGGTTCATGAACAATAGGTGTCGCATCACCAAAATCCCAGGTGTATTCGAGCAGACCGTTCCAATCAGGAGATTCTTGCTCAAGAGGGACATATTTGCCTTCGAACTTTTGATCCCCGTCTCTTGTTCCACTAGAATCGAAATAGAGTAAAGCCCCTGGAATTGCGATATTGATTCCGTTTTCATCGAATGTTCTTGACCATTGGTCTGGAAGTCCATTCTCTGGGAAAACGTCGGAATCCATCAAGATACTTCCATTGACCCAAGCATCCAAGATCTGTAATTCGATCACTGGAAGAGGGTTGGCCACAATGACGATGATGACCCGCGGCGTGCTTTCTTCTCCGTTTTCATCTGTGACAACGAGTGTAACAATACGTTCGCCTGGTTCAGTAAAAGAATAGGCAGGAAGTGTCTTGTTGCTGAATGTCCCATCTGGGAATGACCAATTAAACGATACATCGTTGTACGTCCCCGTCGTACCATCAACATCGAAACTGGTTCGTCCGTCGAATGTGTAGGGCACATTGACCTTTGCATCCTCAGTGAGGAAATCAATCTGAGGGGAACCTGTAGCACCTGATTCTTTTACGATGTATTTGGCCACAGGTAATTGATTAACAACATTCACCTGAAGTTGTGCCGACGATACGCCTCCGTCTTCATCCGTGATCGTAACTGAGATATTCTTCATACCTGGCAAATTCCAAGCAGGAGATGGGTATATTGATGCTGAATCCGTTGTTGTAAAATCATCCGAGCGATCAACGCTTATACCGTCAAGATTAACTCCGCCTTCGAAATTCCATTCTAATGTGAAGTTCTCACCATCATCATCAGTAAAAACATCAGGCATAGGTAAAGGCGTGTAGGTATACGTTGTCAAAACATCAGAGAAAATCTGATACGGCAATCGATTATTAACAATAATCTGAATAGTTTTCTGACCTACATTCACCCCATCAGAGACAGTCAAGGTGAGAATAAACGTCTCATTTGTCCCTTCTACATCGCCCCATTCATGGTTGGATGAATAGAGACCCTGTCCGCTATCAACAGATGTGCCATCGCCCCAGTCCCAATCGAATTGGAGGAATTCGAGCGGAACGTTATCACTTGTTTGATATGCAGAAAAGACGATTCTCTGATTCGTTAAGATTTCGAGTGTTGTATCGACAATAATGTTGTTTACAGAAATAATAGGAACTGGTTCGCTATCATCGGTAATGTTCACAACATTTACATCAATATCCGACCATGTACCCCCAATATCCATAATTCGTAGAGTCGTGTTGTTTTCTCCCACCTGTGAGAAGGATCGTAGAGGTGAGCGCAGGCCAGATGTGATATTGTCCCCGAAATCCCAAGCGTAAGCGACTGGAGCATCGA
>JAKMFY010000053.1 GCA_022425185.1 Candidatus Poseidoniaceae archaeon
TGGTAATCCTGGCATGGTCATTATTGATCCAAGAATTGCAACAACGAAACCCGCTCCTGCATTTAATCTAAATTCACGAACTGGTAATTCGAAACCAGATGGCGCTCCAAGCATACCGGCATCATGCGAGAATGAGTACTGAGTTTTAGCCATGCAAACAGGGAGATTACCATATCCCCATTCTTGAATCTTCTTCAATTGCCGTAAAGCTGGGCCTTCGAAGCTAACATTCGATGCTCCATACATTCGAGTTGCGATTGCTTCAACCTTCTTTTCGATTGAATCACTAGGGTTAACAAGAGGCAAAAAAGGACGACCTGCAGCGACGTGATCGTGTATGGAGTCCACGACAGCATTGGCGAGGGCTTCTCCGCCTTCTCCACCCTTTGCGTGAACTTCTGTCCGACAGACTCTGCTCGCCCCACTTGCACGTGATGCTTCTTCTATCGCTTCAAGTTCAGCATCTGTATCACTTGCAAATCGATTGATAGAAACGACAACTGGGACTCCAAATCGAAGCATATTTTTTATGTGACGGTCAAGGTTTGATGTTGCTCCAGCTACAACTGCAGATACATTCTCAGTTTCGAGTTCTTCTTTGGAAGGTCTGTAGCCCCCACGTTCTCCAAAGGCTTTCCCATGGAGTTTCATCGAGCGAACTGTGACATTCATAACAACACAATCTGGTGCTTTTCCAGATGTCGCCGCCTTGATGTGCATGAATTTCTCAGCCCCCATATCACTTCCAAAACCTGCTTCTGTGACAACATAATCAGCACAAGCAAGAGCGATTCGATCGGCTACAATTGATGAATTACCGTGAGCAATATTTGCAAATGGTCCACCATGAATAAATGCAGGATTTCCTTCCAAGGTTTGTACAAGGTTTGGTAAAAAGGCATTACGAAGGAGCAAGGCCATTGAACCAGCAGCTTCGATATGCTCAGCCTTAATCGGATGACCCTCTGTAGATTGAGCGATTACGATCTCTCCTAAACGACGTCGAAGGTCGCTGTAATCCTTGGCTAGAACAAGGATAGCCATGATTTCAGAGGCGGCTGTAATATCGAATCGGTCTTGACGAACGTTTCCATTTGCTGGGCCTCCGAGTCCAACAACAACATCTCGTAGAGAACGGTCGTTAAGATCTACCACTCTAGGCCAAAAGACTCTGTTAGTATCAATTTTACAGGCATTACCATGTTTGATATGATTGTCGATTAAAGACGAAAGGAGGTTATGTGCTGAGGTAACTGCATGCAGATCGCCAGTGAAGTGCAAGTTGATTTCTTCCATAGGAAGTACTTGGGAATTACCTCCTCCTGCTGCTCCACCTTTAATTCCAAAAACAGGGCCCATGGAAGGCTCTCGAATAACACAAGTGGCGTTCTTGCCAATTCGACAGAGCGATTGAGTAAGACCAATGGTTGTCACAGTCTTTCCTTCTCCAAACGGAGTTGGGTTTACTGATGTGACGAGAATTAGGTTTCCTTTGGAAGAAGAAAAGCGCTGCTTCATCCCATCCCAGGAAATCTTAGCCATACTCGATCCATACGCAATCAAATCACTCGATGGAATACCTAACTTCCACGCTATCGCTTCAATTGGTTCTAATTCAGCCTGTCTTGCAATCTCCAAATCACTAGCCATAATTTCTGAGCAAAGCAGTTTGGCTATCAAAGAAACCCCTATTCAGAGGTCAAACCGTCCGATTTGGTGGTTCTTCGGCTTAGACCGAATCACTCTTCTTTCATTGAACCGAGATAATCTGGCAAATCCACACCAGCCATCTTGGCTACATCATGAACCGGAGGTAAGGAACGGATGAGTGAAGAAACAAAGTTTGCTGTACTTCCTCCTTCGCTTCCACCTGCACCTGAATCCCAAACTGTGATCTTGTCGATTTGTAGATTTGCAATTGCTTCAGTTTGTCGTGCAACAATTTCTTCAATCTTCTCGACCATGAGGAGAGTAGCAGCTGCCTTGACATCGCCACCTGCACTGTCAACGAGTTGCTTGTATCCATTTGCTTTTGCTTCAAGAACTGCTTTGGTACCTTCTGCTTCAGCATTGTAACGGGCGAGTACTGCGTCTGCTTCACCACGAGCGATACGTCGTAGACGTTCTGCTTCTGCTTCGGATGCAATCTCAATCTGAGTCTTAGAAATCTCTTCCTTTACAATCTCTTCAGCACGTAGACGCTCTTGTTCAAGCATATATTGTGCCTTTTGAACTTCCATCTGAGCAGTTCTTCGAGCGACTTCAGCACGTTGCATTGCATGTGCTTCTTTCTCTTCGAGATCCGCTTGATATGATGCAATTTCAGCACGAGACAAGTTTTCTCCTTGAACACCGAGTGCTTCTTGTTGCTGAACGTAAACACGTCGATCGACTTCAGCAG
>JAKMFY010000083.1 GCA_022425185.1 Candidatus Poseidoniaceae archaeon
CCTGTTAGCCAGACCTTTTGGACATGGGATCCCTTCGCCTCCATTATTCGAGCATAAGTCTCGCTTTGCTCAATTGGAACTTCATCGTCCTTCTCGCCATGAAGAAGAAGAACTGGGGATTTAGGAGGTAAATCAACTGGATTAAGTCGTCGCCAAATCTCTTCATCCTTGTATGGTTCACAACCAATCCAGCGACGGATAGCATCTCCATCGTCACTGAGTTTAGCATCATCGGCACCGAATAAATCTGTAATTGGTGCCTGAGCAATAGCGAGCCAAGGTTTGCGTTCGGCTTTACTGGCCATCAACAAAGCGAGATGTCCTCCTGCTGAATGCCCCATGACCATGCTTCTCGTAATGTCAATTCCAGGTAACAAAGCAAGTTGACCCCATGCTCGGAGAACGTCTGATAGAGTATCCATCCATACGCCCTCATCTCCATCATCCCATCGCTTGAATTCAATATTCCATGCTGCCACACCCGCATCACTGAGGGCATTCGCGATTGGTTGCATCAGTTCAAGTGTGTACTCTTTTTTCCAAAACCCACCATGAATCAACATAATGCAAGGGACGCCATGATCGTTTTGGAACGGTGATGGTTCATCAGGCATATGCAAATCTGCAAACTGCCATGCTTCTGCACCCCATTGCATACGGTCAACAGGCATCTTGGTCAACTCAGGGTGTAACTCGATGTCTATCACGTGGGAACAAGACTGTTTCTCGTACGTTTCTAGAACCTGTCAATGCCATGAGAAGTCGTGCAACTCCAAGTCCCCAGCCAGCGTGTGGCGGTGCACCGAATCTGAAACCGTCGGTATAGAAAGAGAATTCTTCAGGATTGAGTCCCTTAGAGCGTAGATTGTCCTCAAGAATCTCGACGTTATGCTCTCTCTGCCCACCGCTTGTCATTTCATCTCGACCGTAGTTGAGATCAAATCCTCGGCTGAGTTGTTCACCAGTAACTCCCATTTCACCAGGGATGTGATGGATGTAGAATGGTTTCATTTCCATAGGCCAACGAGGGAGGAAATGGAATCCAGGATATTTCGCTGCAATGATATCACAATGCGAAGAATCAATATCATCTCCCCAAGTGATCTCTTCACCAGCATCTTGAATCATCTTAATCGCATCACAATACTCGATACGTGGGAATGGAACTGTTGGGATTTCGACTGCAATTGGGCCATCTCCTTGGCTTTCTCTGTAGGCGTTAATGGTATCAATATGCTCTTGATCGTTTTCAGCTACAGTTTTCCAGATGTGATGAATCATGCGTTCTTGGACACCCATGACGTCATCATCATTCATCCAAGCGGCTTCGATATCAAACGAAATGAATTCGTTCAAGTGGCGATATGTATCATGGTTTTCTGCACGGAAGGCAGGTCCAATTTCGAAAACACGTTCCATCCCTCCAAGGATAGTGAGTTGTTTGTACAACTGCGGGCTTTGTGAAAGGAATGCAGGGGTATCGAAATACATCATTGGGAAAAGATTTGTTCCACCTTCGGAAGCGGATGCAATAATTTTCGGTGTATTGATCTCTTTGAATCCTTCAGTTATGAGGTGTTCTCGTCCGTATTGCAGTACTTTCGAGCGAAGTGTGAACATAGCGTTTACATGTGCACGTCGTAGATCAAGGAAACGATTGTCAAGACGAGTATCGAGCCCAATAGATACAGAATCTGTAATTCCAAGTGGAAGTGGTGCGCTGGCTCGAGTCAGAACCACGACATCAGAGGCTACAATTTCGTAGGCAGGTGGAGGTGGTGTTTCCCCTTCCTTCAACTTTGGAGGACGCTTTTGAGCAACAGTGCCGGTAAACTGTAACGTTGATTCACGAGTCATACGTTGAACGATGTCGAGTTTTTCGTCTCCGATAATATCTCCTTTGAGAAACACTTGTGAGATTCCAGTCCCATCTCTCATATCAACGAAACAAATAGCACCTTTGCCTCTGTTGGCTTCCATGAATCCAGCGACTGTAACTTCTTGACCAACGAGTTCTGCACCTTTACGTTGGATTTCAGCGAGTGTATGTGTTCGATATGCGGTGGGGTGCCAGTCAGCCATGTGAATTCCTGTATGGTGCCGTACAAATAGGAATCGCTGTAAATCCATGCTCCGCGTATTGGGCAAACCTTTGATAATCAGCACAGAAGCGGCAGAACATGCAAGAAGACATTTTCACTTCGGAGTCTGTAACCAGCGGTCATCCAGATAAGTTGTGTGATGCTATATCCGATGCAATTGTCGATGCATGTCTTGCTCTGGATCCAAATGCTCGGGTGGCAGTTGAAACCTGTGTAAAAGGCATGGAGGACAAGAGCGTGATTATTCTTGCAGGAGAAGTGTCTCTTGATGCATCTGCTCCAGATTATGATTCCATTGCTCGCCAAGCAGCTGCGAACATTGGCTACGATTCTCACGACATCGGAATGGACGCAACCAATCCAAACCTGTGTGATGTTCTGGTCTATGTCACTACTCAGTCTGCTTTTATCAATCAGGGTGTAGACCGCCAAACACTTGATTCTCAAGGCGCAGGGGACCAAGGCCTTATGTTTGGTTTTGCTTGCACAGAAACTGAAGATTACAACGAATTAAAAGGACGCTACTTCCCTCTCTCCGCTGCACTTTCTCAACGCCTGTCTCGAAGACTGACGACAGTTCGAGAACAAAACATCTTACCATGGGCTCGCCCTGATGGGAAATCACAAGTTTCAGTAGCATACAACGAACAAGGGGAAATCATTGGAGTCGATACTGTCATTGTTGCAATTCAACATGATAAACATTTGAAAGATCAATTCGATGGCTCAGTCGAGAAAGAACTTCAACATGTACGAGAACAAATCCAAAAACACGTCGTTGAATACGCTATTCCTTCAGAACTCCTCTCCTCAGAGTACAACCTCATTGTCAATGGAACAGGTCGTTTCGCTGACCCTGGCGGTCCATACGCTGATGCTGGATTAACGGGGAGAAAAATCATTGTCGATACGTACGGTGGAATGGGACGTCATGGAGGAGGGGCCTTCAGTGGCAAAGATCCTTCAAAGGTAGATCGAAGTGCAGCTTATGCAGCACGATGGGCTGCTAAACATGTTGTTGCAGCAGGCCTAGCCACACGATTTGAGATTCAACTCGCTTACGTTATTGGAGTTGCAAAACCAGTCAGTCTTATGGTCGATTCATTTGGTACAGGTGTCGTTTCTGACTCAGAACTCGCCCGTCGTGTTCAGGATACATTTGATTTCAGACCCGCCGCTATTGCAAAAGATTTGGATTTACTTCGTCCGATTTACAAAGTAACTGCTGCAGGTGGTCACTTCGGCCGCCATGCCACAGACGAAGGCCATTTCCCTTGGGAGCGGCTCGATGCTTCACGAATTGAAAATCTTACTAATTTCTGAGGTTTTTTTACGCCCAGTAGCCGATTCGCTCAAGTGCTAAAGGTACCTCGGTTGAAACGGTCCCATGTCGAAAACTCACTCGCGTGCCGTAGTTTTGGTCCTTTTGATGCTTGCAGCAAGCGCCTCTCCGCTTGCATTTACAGCAAAAGCAGACTCAACGATTGTGCTTTCTGTTGACACGCCTCATATGATTCTTATTCCTGGCGAATCGGTCAACCTCTCTCTGGTTATCGAAAACAATGGTTCGTCTATTGAGTCATATTCTGTAGAATCCTCAACAATTGGATTGTCCAGTGTGTGGTCTGCAACACCAACTGCAGCAAGTGTGTCGAATGTACTTCCTACATACAACGCATCGACAACAATTGTGGTTCAACTCCTCGAAACAGCCACACCCTCTGATAACGGAATGTTCACGCTTATGGTTAACGAATCTGATGGAACTGCAACATCGACCATTGATGTCTATGTTTCAGTCGCTATTGTCTACCATCCTTCGATTGATGCGAGCGGTGTGGGCGATAACGGGCTACTCGCTCTTCAACCGGGCCAATCTGTGGATTTGCAAATACCAGTTTCAAATCTTGGATCAGTAACAGATTCATACCTTCTCAGTGTCCAAGTTGAGCCCGACTTATCTGGATGGTGGGCGAATTATACATCCAATACTGGCTCTAATACAACTTCAACAGTTCCATCTTGGTCAATGTCTGTAAGTGATGTCCTGATGTTTGGAAATTCATATACTTCTCAGAATGGCTTGTCATCGATGGTCGAAGAAATGCTAAGAAGTGCAGGAAGTCCAAGTAATACCTCGGATTTCACTGCTGGTGGTCAAACCCTTCCTGGGCACTGGTCGGACGTGAATACATCGTCAAGTGCTCAAAATCTTTCCCTAGCATCTGGTGTTTGGGATACAGTCGTCCTTCAAGACCAATCGCAGAGGCCTGGCTTTTTGCGTTCTAATTCAGAATGGATTGCCAGTAAAAATGCAAGTATAGATTTGGCAGAACGTGTTGATTCAGAAGGTGGATCAACCATGCTCATGATGACTTGGGGACGGAGAAGTGGCGATGCAACTAATCCTATATTGTTCTCAAATTACACTCTTATGCAAGATCGACTTGAACAAGGTTACATAGATTTCAGAGACAATATCTCTTCACAGACCTCTTCAGATATTTACATCGCACCTGTTGGCTTAGCCTTCAAACACATTCACGATTCAATCATCGCATCTGGTGGTAATCCACAGTCGCCTACTTCGACATTCTATGGACTGTATACAAATGATGGAAGCCATCCTTCGACATCTGGTTCATATCTTGCAGCATGTGTTTTGTTTTCTGCTCTCACAGGAGATTCACCCGTTGGTTTAACAGATAATACGACAATGGATGCTGCATTACGACTCACGCTACAGCAAACCGCTGCTGAAGTTGTGTTCAATGGTTCAAGTGAATACGATTATCCGTGGGAAACATCGGGTGCTATCCAACCAATGAGTCAACATTCAGCATTTCCTCCAGGTTGGGAGGTAAGGTGGCTTGATGATCAAATTGAGAACTTATCTGCTCAAAATCAAGAATTCTCTACCTTGAGGATTTCAATTCCGTCTGATGCGCTTCCAGGGGCGACTGGCGTACGATTGCATGCTGGGTCTTTGATGGGTAATCTCTCCACTTCAACGCTCATGGTTATCGATGTCCAAGCGACATATGATGTCCAAGTTGATTTCTTAGCCAGTACGGATGATTTTATTCCTGGTGAGCAAACCAATACCTCGGTTTCAATTACAAATCTAGGCACGACTCAATCAACATACTCCCATTCATTGTCAATATTGAGTGGACCATGTACTGTGGCCTTACTCACAGCAGAAACTACCTTTGCAATAGATGAGGTCTCCAACATACCATTCGCAGTTGATGTGGGAAGTAGCGGTAATATTGGAGACGTTTGTTCTGTTCGAATGATCAATACGCTCTCAGAAGATTCTTCAGTTTCCTTTGTTCGTGATTTCTCATTTGAAGTCGATCGGAAAGTGGACTTTACCGTTCAGGGTCCATCAGGGGCTATGCTTCTCGTACCTGGATTAGAGGAGACTCTTGAAGTACGTGTCTTCAATACAGGAAGCGAAACTGAAACGTTTTCCTTACAGATTGTAAGCAACGCCTCTGCTCATGTTGGATTAACCTTGGATACTGCATCCTCAGTTACCGTTGCTTCTGGGCAGTCCGCTACATGGACCTTGAGTGCAATGGCTGCATCAGGATCGCTTGGTCTCAACGAACGAATCATCTCTGTAACTCATGACTCTCTCAAAACGTTGAACACAACATTACCATTTGACGTTCAACCAGTTTCAGAATTAGAATTGTCAGGCACCCTCGATGGGCGAATCGTGGTTCAACCGGGTCAAACCTCATCGATCAATATTGTCATCGAAAATGTTGGTACTTCAAACGTTTCCCTTGACACATTCACCATCTCAGGCTTGCCTGGTGGAGTGAGTGCTGAATTGAGTGACGTATCCTCGATAACACTTGCATCAGGGGAGTTGTATGTTGCTCAGTTGAATGTTACAGCCTCTGCTGCAGTTACTGCCCGTTCTGATTCATTGAGTATCCGTCTTGTATCGGATGCACCCGACTCTCTTCTTCCTCTAGAACTCCAAGTCATCGATAGAAGCCTTGCACAACTTAACGCAAACACCAACCAAGCTATCGCTGGCCCATCTGCCGTTACAAATGTCACAATTGAAGTAACCAACATTGGGACAATGCAAGACACCTTCCTTCTGTCTCTTGAATCGGGAGAATCTTCGACATATTTCGAACTGACATTATCTCAAACATCAGTTGTTCTGGGTGTGGGCCAATCTGCTACAGTTGTTCTTGGTGTACGTGAGTCATCTGCAGGCGCTCCTGAAACAGGACTTCCTATCAACATTCAAGTTTCTTCGACTCTCGATTCAGAGTCGACAGACTTCGTTCTTATTACGCTCTTTTCAATGGATGCAGGAGCGGACTTGACCATTCTTGTCAACGACGATTCCTCAGTCGCTGGCGGTACAATCGATGGTACAGTCTCTGTTACAAACACAGGAAACAGTGCTGATCAATTCTCAATTAGTTCAGTAGGATTATCATGCACTCTTGCTGAATCAGTGACTCTTTCACCAGGGGCCTCATCTCCACCTCTTCCATGGACGTGTGATGTTTCTGAGGATGCCTTGGCAGGAACAAATGCATTCAGTCTGCGAGTCGTGTCTTCTGCACGTTCAGATTACGTGTATAGCGAAGTCGCGACCTACAATGTGGAAGCATCATGGGATTCAGCATCTGTTGTCTCAATTTCAGTTGATACGACCTCACTTGATGTTCCCTACATGGGCGGCTCGTCGACATCAGTTACCGTCACAAATCTTGCTAACATCGACATTACCGGACGTCTCACTCTGCTCGGTATAGGTGACGGAGTTTTCGATGTACAATGGAACAATACAGCAGGGGAAAAGACGGACTTGTTTACCCTAAGCCCGGGTGCTTCAGAAATTTTTGTTGTCCGTCTCAATGCAATTTCAACTCAAGCCACATCTGCAGAGTTGAAAGTTCGAGCTTTGGTTCAAGTTGATGGAAGCAGTGTTGATGCAGAATCTTCTCTTATCGAAGTAGATTTAGCAGGTAAAGCCCAACCTCCTGAAGGTATCACTCTCCTTGGAATCGAAATTGGAGGCGATGCAACATTCAAGATCATGGCTGCAGGTTATGTCTTGTTTGCTCTTGCTTTATTGGTCATAAAATATCGATCTCCTTCGAGTAAATCGACTTCCAATGAAGAAGAAGATGAAGATAAAGAAGAGGAAGAAGAGAAGGAATATGCTCTGGGGCCGAATGAATGTCGAATGGATACGAATCGCCGAATTACTTGTCCGTCATGTGAAGCAAGACTTGCTGTACCAGGTGGAAACGATCCTCCGTTCAGATTCAGTTGTCCAACATGTGAGTCAAACATTCGTGTCGTGGAATATGGTTCGGCTCCGAAATTCTGATTCATTCACGTCGTTGAGCTAACAAAAGGAACGCAGTATGGCCAAAGGGCCCATTTACTGGACGTACGCCGCCTCTGCTCGCTTTACCCCATTCCCGCTCAATAATTTCTCCTGCCCATTCAACGTGCAATCCTGCTTCTTCACAGGCAATCCATGCTTTCTCAAGTTGGCTGGTAACTGGGCAGTAACAGGAGATGCGTGCGCCAACATTTAGCAAAGGTGCAACCGCTTCGATAGCAGGTGGATGTTCGGGTAAATCAAGAAGAATCGCATCAACATATTCGGCCTGTTTTTTGATATCTTCAACCACATCTTCGATGCGTCCTTCGATATGACTGTGATTGGGGAATTCAACCGTGCATTG
>JAKMFY010000093.1 GCA_022425185.1 Candidatus Poseidoniaceae archaeon
CCTCAAAATCAAGCAACACAATGAGATTTACTTTTTATCAAAGTGCACGATGCCCGATGTCGTTTCTATGGTGGGAACCTTGGAGTGAAATCGTTTCCATTCGTTTGTAAGAAAGGGCTCTGGCTTCGGCTAATGAAGAAGCGATTGAAGTGGTTGCGAGGACCCTTCCACCTGTGGAGATGAGTCTGTTTGATTCATCTGTCCCGGTTCCAGCATGACTCACCCATGCATCATCAGAATCCCCTGTTCGTTCTGCTCCAAGAATAATCCGTCCTTTCACAGCAGATTGAGGATATCCCTCTGAGGCCAGAACGACAGTGAGGCAATGCATGTCATGGAATGAAACAGAAGATGTTTCTAAAGAATCGGTCGACGCTGCGTACAATAATTCCCCCACATCGGAAGCGATGAGTGGCAATGTAACTTGACATTCGGGATCTCCAAAGCGTACATTGAATTCGACGACAAAGGGGTCTCCATTTTCATCGATCATCAGCCCAACGTAAAGCACTCCTCGATAGGGAACATCCATCCCGGAAAGAGATTCATGCATGGGTTTAACGATTCGTTCAAGGACCTTTTGATGAATCTCCTCAGTTACAACAGGGGCTGGACAATATGCACCCATGCCCCCAGTATTCAATCCCTTATCTCCATCCCAGACTCTTTTGTGGTCTTGACTTGGAGGTAAACAAACAAACCCAGAAGCATCCATTACAACAAGCATGCTTGCTTCTTCTCCAGGAAGGAATGATTCCAAGAGAACGTGACCGTCGGTCTTTATTGAGTCGTTAATAAATTCTACCGCTTCCGATAAATTTGTTGTAACAACAACGCCTTTCCCTCCTGCAAGAACGTCTCTTTTAATCACCCATGGGTTATCAGAATACGAAGATAAAGCAGCTTCAATATCACTTCTGGAATCGAGTACTACATAATCTGCAGTTGGTACATCAGCACGACGCATCGCCTCTTTAGCAAACAGTTTCGAACCCTCAAGTTCAGCGTGTATAGCTTGTGGCCCAAAGCAAGGAATTCCGTGATTGAGTAAAATATCAGCAATCGAATCGCACAACGGTGCCTCAGGACCCACTACTACAAAATCGACACCCAATGAACGAGACAAAGAAACCAAACCATCTACATCTGATGCTGAGACTGAATGATTTGTTGCGTAATTCAATGTCCCAGCATTACCAGGTGAGACGTGAACATCACTGATCGATTCTGATTGTGAAAGGGACCTGCAAAGAGCATGTTCTCTTCCACCTCCACCTACGACGAGAACAGACCTACTCATATCTTGACGCAATCTATCAAGGCTGATAATTCAACCGCAAAAGGGGTTTCACAACAAGAGCCTTCATGTGCCTTGTCGAAAACCACCCTCTCATGAGTAATGTCGATGCAGCCACTGAACTAAACTTTCTTGCACTTGTCCTAATGACATTGTGGCTATATCTCCCAGGATTTATTGCAAACACCTTTGCAATGATGTGGGGGAAATGGCTTCCAAAAACAGGATATGGCCCATGGCCAATCGATGGTGGAAGATCCCTAAAAGACGGGAATCGAATGCTCGGTGACGGGAAAACATGGAACGGTCTCATCGGCGGATCACTTACAGCCGGCTTACTTTGTGTGCTCCAACTTGCTCTTGTAGGAAACGAATTTGATGGTGCTGTAATCTTCGCAAGTCCGATTATTGGATCAGAAGATGCTTGGTTCTCAATCGGGAATGATTGGGTAACAGCCTATATCCTTGGTTCATTCCTTGGATTTGCTTGCCTCTTTGGGGATTTGACAGGTTCGTTTTTCAAGCGCCGTCAGGGATTGAAGCGAGAAGGAGACGTTTCATCAAAAGCACCACTTCTTGACACGCTTCCTTTTGCAATCATGGTATTTCTATGGGGTCAACTTTTCCTCGGAGGGTCATTACTTGCCTCGAGTGAACTCATCTACCCGATGTTGGCTATTATTGTCATTACACCAGTTCTCCACAGAGGATTCAACCTCATTGGATATGCCATTGGATGGAAAGATGTACCCTACTGATGTAGGCAAAGCATTCATGATTCAATACATCATGGCCAAACCATGCGAACAGCAAGCCTATTGACAATTTTGATGATGATACCCATCCTTTTTGCATCCACAACGCTAGCATCACCTCCGGCAAATGGCTCGACTACAATCATTTCTGATTCTCAGACTTGGGATGGGGGCAACCTCAACGGTGATGTCGTCATCGCAGATGGTGGAGTTCTTACCTGGACTGGCGAATCACAAATTTCAACGGATTCTACAATTACTGTACAAGAGGGTGGTACTCTCAACCTCAACAATGCCGTTCTAACTGGCCAAGCATCTATTTCGACCCTCCTCATTTATGATGGCAACAGTATTGCTATCAACGAAAGTATTGTTGATACAGAGGCTACGATGACCATTTATTTTGACATTAACGTTCCTCAACAAGCTTATCTAAACTTGACAATTGATGATACGACCACCAATGAGATAACTGGAACATCATTTGAGACCACCGTTGACTTAACAGATGAGTTTCTGATTGTAGTCGATCACTTTTATCCCCTTCCGTTTGGAATCACTCACATCGAGATATTCCATTCAAACGCTGAATTATTAACGATATCTGCCGAAGAATTCTCACAAAGTGGAGGAAGCCTTTCTTGGAATCAGCCATCATACCATATCCTCAATCATGGAACGGTTATCTCTGAAGGCTCAACGTTCATGGGAGCAAATATCAGTTGCGAGCATCTTTGTCATTTCAATGATTCAACACTCATAGGCAGTGGACCCATCCATGTTGCAGATGAAACACATATCAGCGTAAATAATTCAATTATTCTCGGATCACGAACAGATGAAGATATTATTGTCCATGACCAAGCTACGATCGATTACGAAGAATCTACCGGAACTGGCGGCTATACAGACGCTTGGATTCGACTTCTTTCTAAGAGGGAAATCCATGTCAATGCAAAAGTAGCAACTGTTGTCGCAACAGGAATTGGTTACAATGGCAACACAATTAACACAGTTATCAACGGAGATACCGATCAAAGCACCTGGTTTGTTGACCTCGGCACGAGCGAAAATAAGAGAATTGTTGAATGGGTTGATGGAACTGGAACGTACCATCAAGAATCAGGAACAATAAAAATCACTGTTGAATCAAACTGGGGCGACTTTATCGCTGATGCAGTAGCACCGAGAACAGCAACATCGAATGTCAATGTAACCTATCCAAGCTTAAGCATTGACAAGATTGTTCCTGATGAAGTAACGGCAGATACTGGAAAGACCCATTACGTCATGGTCACAATTTCGAATACAGGCACTATTCCTGTCAATCCAAATGTCCGTTGTTACACAAATGGAGAAGAGGCAGACACAACGGCCAACACAGGTAACTGGGAGGTAGCTCCAGGAGAAACAAAAGACGTACCGGTTTCATGGTGGCATTACACCGATGAAGCTACATCATTGACCTGTAAATTCCTTTATCCGGATGTGCTTGAAGAAGTGAGTGGCTTAATTTCTGACGAAGCTGGTGAAACGTCCAGTGAAGTTTCTTGGACAACAGCAGAAGAAGTTGAGGAACTTCCAGTTCTATTGTACGGAATCATCATAGCCATCGTCGTTGGATTAGGGGTCTTTGTAGCATTGAGTTCACGTCGATTACAGAAAAAAGAATACATCGAAAGTGGGGATGAGTTTGAAGAGGAATCTGAAGACGTAGAAGAATCTGAAGAAGTAGATGAATCTGAAGAAGCAGATGAAACTGAAGAAGCAGATGAAACTGAAGACCTTACATGGACCGACGCTGACGGAAACCCTATTGTTTCAGCAAAAGAGGAATAATTCCCTACAAGCCCGTCGTGGAGACCACTCATAGACGTAAGTAAACCACTAATCATGAGATCAATATTTCACTTGATACCTTAAGCAGTATTACGTGATGCACTTGGTAAGATTAGAGAATATTTTTTCGAAATATCCATTCCATTTGAATTGATATTTAAAGCAGCATATTAGTATACATCAGGGGACTATTATGGGGGGAGATAACGGCAAGAGATACAATCCTGATTGGTTAGTGAGGTTAGCCAAAAAGTGCCTTCCTTATCTCAAGAGTCATCCCAGATATGACGAGGAAGCCCTAGATTTTCTGCCCGATGCTTTGGCCAATTGTACATCATGCATACCGGAGAGCCATTGTTACATTCATTTTGTGAAGGACGAGAACCCCAATCAAGAAGGTTCTTTATGGCGATACATCACTTCAGTTGAACTCTATGACGAGAAGTTAGGTATTATCTTAGTTGACCTGTTGCTTGATATTACAAGTGACAACCCATATGAAGAGCCCCCGATTGTTGGGGGCATAGAGTATTTTGACCTCTTGGATATCCTTAATCCATTTCAAGCAAGGCGACATTTACAAGGCAGGATTAGAGAGCGCGTCTATTGAATGCAGGGGTGTTTAGCATAACCTTCGTGACAATCTTTTTCAGAGGCTTTCAATATGCTCTGTTGGACGGTAGTCTCCAAGAGTAGTATGTACAAGGGGTTCCCTTACGTATGTATACGACTACAACGGTACACACATCTTTGAGTCTGGGGACGAACACGACCTACTGGGAACCGCTATAATCTGCCTCAAAGCTTTTCTTGTGGGGGGTTTGCAACATGCCATTCAACTAAATGAACGAAGGAGTCTAAAGCTTTGAGATAGTCTCCATCTGTTGCGGTAAAATCATGGGAAGCTGGATTTACAAATTCTCTTATCACATTTGCATGCTTTGACCCAACAACTCCCAAATCTGCAATTTTACGTTGGTTCAAAAATTGGATAAGTGGCCCCAATGTTTGAGGTTGCCCTTCGGGTAATTGGTGTCCTAGATTTCTAACCCTAGAGTACAGTAAACGCTCCGTACATGTTCGAATGTCATTCAGCGCATTTTTCGTTCTGGTTTCACTGTAAATGAAGCGCCAGTCGTCACTTGTTGTGATGTGGTTGAGTATGTGTTCATGCTGTTCCAATCGTTCTTTAAGTTCCGAAATATCATTATTAAGT
>JAKMFY010000117.1 GCA_022425185.1 Candidatus Poseidoniaceae archaeon
TTGCTCGTCATTGTTGAGCTGCTCCCAATCCTTAAGATCTTCAGCAAGATCAATTTCTTCAGCAGTCCAGAAGGATGCTGCATGTTGCTTGTACATTCCCCAAATATCATCATGTTCAATCGGGAAGAGTACAAATCGATCAAGATTCTCTTGCATCATCGGTTCGATGAATTCATGAGAGAGGTCAATTTCAATTCCGTCATTGTTTCGGTTGTGTTCGATTACCATATTTTCCACCTTCCATCACGCGCTGGAGTTTAGGTTCCGTCCGAGATGGCACATAAATATGCGCATCCTCGACTCCTATGAACTAGTGTTTTCAAAGGTATTTGAATCAGGGGACTGTGCCCCTTATTGAGATTTTAGAGCCGAAGCCTATATGTGCCTGATTTGAATTTGATTTTTGTGATAATTTCGAGCCAGAATATACCTTCGTTTCCACTGGAGTTGAAAGCAAAGAACTCTTCAACCTCCATGCTCAGCAAAAACCATGCGAAGTGAACTAAACATCCCGTTTGCAAAACTCAATCCTGAAGCGAGATTGCCAACACAAGGTAGTGTCCTAGCTGCAGGTTGGGATTTGTATGCGCTTGAAGCGACCGTCGTCCCAAAGGGATCTTCGATTATGATCCCAACTGGATTGGCTTGTGCCATTCCCGAAGGTTGGGAAGGTCAGATTCGTTGTAGGTCATCCCTTGGTAAGAAGGGAATGATTCTCCCTAACGGAGTAGGAACCATTGATGCAGACTATCGTGGGGAATTGAAAGTTCTCGCAACATGGATTGGCTCGGGTGAAGAATTCCATATTGCAAAAGGTGAGCGAATTGCCCAACTCCTCTTCGCACCAGTCCCTCGCGTACACATAGATGAAGTGGACTATGACCAACTGACTTCAACAGAACGCGGCGAAGGTGGCTTCGGTTCATCAGGTCAATTTTGAGGCACGATTATGCATACTACTGACATCCAAAGGTTCGATGTTATCGAATACAACGAGGCTGTCGAGATGATGGCAAAACTGCAAATGCAACGAATCAGAGAAGAAATTCCAGATACGCTCCTCATCCTTGAGCATCCAGAGATTGTAACGGTTGGCCCACGTGCTCGAAACGATGGAATCCATCCGCCACCAGATTATGCTACTCAAGCGGTTGATCGAGGAGGAGGCTTGACATGGCATGGGCCTGGGCAACTTGTTGTATATCCAATTCTACACTGGAATAAAGAAGATGAAAAATCAGTTGCTGCAATAATACACAAACTCGAAACGTGGGTCATTGAATCTCTATCAACACTTGGTATCGAGGGATATCGGGATGAAAGAATGCAAGGCGTCTGGGTTGCAGAAAGAAAAATCTGTAGTATCGGTTTGTCCTTTCTCCGATGGGTTAGCCGACATGGACTTACAATCAATTACCACACTCCGTTAGGGAGGGTGGAGAACCTTGCAGGATGCGGCCTCTCTGAATCGACAACAACTTCACTTCATCGACTCAACCACTCGGTTTCACGACAGGATCTTGAGCAAGCACTTCTTTCGACATACCATGCTTGCCTAAACCGTTGATTTGCTAAGGGATACAAACAAGTGCATATATGAGAAAGGCTCGAATAAACACCATGGGCGAAGTCGTTCTCGGAATATCAGGTGCTTCAGGTGCTGCCTATGGCGTGCGACTCGCTGAAGCACTACAGGAACTCAACATTCCAATCCGACTCGTAGTGAGTAACTCTGGACGCATCACACTCAAGCACGAATGTGACACGACTCCTGAAGAACTGGCAGAACGAACTGGAGCACTCCTCGAAGAACAAGCCAATATCGGAGCGAAATCTGCCTCAGGATCAGCACCAATTGATGCGGTTGTCATCTGTCCTTGCTCTGGAACCACGCTTGGAAAACTTGCTGCTGGAATCGGAGACAATCTCATCACACGCTCTGCAATCGTAGCAATGAAAGAGCGACGAAAACTGATTATTGTTCCACGTGAAGCACCGTATGCAACCGTTCATCTTGAGAACATGGCTAAACTCTCTGCATGGGGAACTGTTGTCATCCCTGCATCGCCAGGATTTTACAATCATCCACAATCAATCGATGACATGGTTGATTTTGTCGTTGCTCGCATTCTCGATCAAATTGGACTAAAGCACTCTATCGGTAAG
>JAKMFY010000088.1 GCA_022425185.1 Candidatus Poseidoniaceae archaeon
GACATCCATCGCATTGGCAGTATCCAAGGCCATTTGGGATGGGATCAAGAAACATTAATGCCTGAGAAAGGAGCAAAATCCAGAGGCGAAATTATGGCTTGGTTAGCTGCACTTGCCCATGAGAGAATTATCGATCCGGAAATGGGAGATTTGCTAGGCAGAGTTGAACAACGTAGTGATCTAGATGAAGCAGAACAAGCCAACACTCGAGAATTTAGAAAACGGTATGACAAAGCAACAAAACTTTCCTCAGATTTTGTATCAACATTCGCTAAAGCGAGAAGTGAGGCTCTCGTAGCCTGGCAGAGTGCGCGCTCGAATTCAGATTTCTCTGCGTTTTTACCACATCTCGAAACCCTCGTTGCGTTAACAAGGGAAAAAATCGAAGCATATGGCTATGAAGGTACGCCATACGATGCTCTACTTGATGAGTATGAATCAGGAATGACTGTGGAAGATTACGATCCTCTCTTTGCAGGACTGAAACAACGACTTGTCCCACTTCTCCATCGGATAATGGAGGCAAAGAAGACCAATCCCGACCCCACTCTACCAGAAGGCATGCCTTTTTTGGTTGAATCACAAGAACAATTTTGCATCAAAGTAAGTGAACGCATGGGTTTTGACTTTGCAGCAGGACGTATGGATGCCTCAACACATCCCTTTTCCGCAGGAATTTGGCCAGGAGATACCAGATTCACAACACGATATGACGAACTCGATCCATTTTCCTGCCTCTACGCAGTCATGCATGAAACTGGCCATGCCTTGTACGAGCAAGGCCTAGATGATGATCATCAATACACACCTCGAGGAGATGCAGTATCACTAGGTGTTCATGAGTCACAGTCACGGCTATGGGAAAACCAAATCGGACGAACTCCTGAATTTTGGGATGTAGCCATGCCATGGTTCAAAGAAGCTTTCCCAGATGCACCTTCTTGGGATTCCAAAACTCTGAACAGAATTGCGAATTGTGTTGAACCCGGCTTTATTCGTGTAGAAGCAGATGAAGTGACATACAATCTTCACGTTATGTTGCGATATGAGATTGAAAAGAAAATATTTAACGAAGATTTCCCGTTAGATCAATTGCCAGAATTATGGAATTCAATGATAAGCGAATGGTTTGGAATCACCGTTCCAAACGATACTCTTGGATGTCTGCAGGATATACATTGGTCAATGGCAGCGTTTGGATACTTCCCAACATACACTCTTGGAAACCTGTATGCTGCTCAATTACTTGAAGCGATGGAATCCGATATTGGTTCCATTAGCGATCATATCTCATCTGGGGATTGGACACATATGCTTGAGTGGCTTCGAAATAAAATCCACAGAAGAGGGAGCGCATTGTTACCAGCAGACCTCATTGAAGAAGCAACGGGTAGCCCTCCTTCATCAGAAGCGTTTCTAAGATATGTCGAAGAGAAGTACGGAGAGATTTACTCTCTTTGATCATTCTTCTTCGCTTTTTCCAGAGGATGAACCAACAAGTTTGTTGATGCGTTCTGTTAATTCATTAATTGCATCATTAAGATCGTTACTTCGATCATCTTCGTGATCGGTACCAAACGTTGTTCCGAGCAAAACAACCATTGCTCCAGATAACATCATCACAGCAGGCCAGTATACGTCTTCTGCTACCATGTCATTGGTGGCTTGCATTCCACCCCAAATTGCACCAGCAATAAATACAATCAATCCGATCATTATCTGTTGATATCCTTTACCGAGTTGTTCTTCCATGTTACTCATAAGTCTCAGATAAAAATAGTTCATTGCCTTATTAAGCGTATTCTAAAAAACGCCTCGAATAATATCAATTCCAAGGGGTCATTAGGAGAGGCGAGCCAGTTTGGCCTTCATCCACCAAAATTTTTCCTTTTGGACCAGTTGCATCCGTTCTTTCGAACACAGGTGTCCCACCTACAACGGTTAGAACAGGCCATCCGACGAGTTTGAGTCCACTAAATGGATTCCAACCTACTGTCGACCAAGTATTCTGATCTTCAACAAGTATCTCTTTCGTCATGTCGACAAGTGTAATATCTCCATCGTACCCTTGTTCAAGTCTGCCTTTTCCAATCATTCCGTAGCAGGTTGCAACATTCAAAGACATCCACTTGACAACTTGTTCAATGGTGCAAGCGCCCCTTGAAGCGTGCGTTAGCATAACAGGGAGTGAAGTTTCAACTCCAGGCATACCACTGTGTGCTTTTGGGAAACCTTGTGCTTTATTTTCAAGCGTATGAGGTGCATGATCTGTTGCAATACATGCGATTGTATCGTCATGGAGCCTTTTCCACAATGTTTCTTTATCGATTTGATATCGAATTGGAGGATTCATTTTCAAACGAGTACCACGTTCTGCGACATCTCGTTCGTCAAAAGTAAGGTGTTGTGGAAGTACTTCTGTTGTAATGTGTGCTTCACCATCGGTACCGGTGAGGGAAGTCAACCCATTGAGCCAATCAGCTTCGATACCAGAGGTGAGGTGGAGGATGTGTAAACGGTGTCCACTTGCTTGAGCGTATCCAACTGCTCGCTTTGTTGCGATGAGTGCAGTCTCCTCATCTCTCCATTCTGCATGTGCTTCCATATCTGTACGTCCTTCAATCATCTTCTTTCGCTCAATCATGCGATCTTCATCTTCAGCATGAACAGCAATCAATCCTGCAGTATTGTCAAAAATAGTCTTGAGAGCATTTGATTCATTGACCAACAAGTCTCCTGTTGAGGAGCCCATGAAAATTTTAATTCCACAAATTCCAGGGATTGCAATAGGGGCATCTGGCGTTCCAACCGCTTTCTTCAATTCATCAACATTCGATTCAGTGGCTCCAATAAAGAACCCATAATTGGTTACACAACGATTGTCTGCGGTTTCCAATTTTTCGTACATTGATTGGAGAGTCGTTTGACTAGGGACATTGTTAGGCATGTCAAGGAATGAGGTGATTCCGCCGCTAGCAGCTGCACAAGAACCGCTATGCAGATCCTCTTTCTCAGGCTGACCAGGGTCTCTAAAGTGTACTTGAGGGTCAATTAGACCAGGAAGAAGATGCAAACCAGAAGCATCGATGATCTGTGTGTTTGAATCATGAGGTTGAAGACCTCCCCCCGGTTGAACTGCGGTAATTATTCCATCAACAATGAGCAAATCACCGATTACTGTTGTCTCAGGTAGAATCATTGTAGCATTACGGATAAGCATACTCATGGCGGTCACTAATACGTCGCTAGAGCAATCAGTCAATGAATGCTCTTATCGTCTACGAGCATTTTTTGGTCTAAAAGCATTACAGATTTCATCATCCATATCGATGTACGGACCTTGGATAAGATCGACACAGTAAGGAACGGCTTTCCATATCTCATCAATGGTTTCACGGATAGCTTTCGGCCTTCCAGGGAGATTAAAAATCAGACAAGAGCCACGAATTCCAGCCGTTTGCCGAGAAAGAATTGCAGTTGGTGTGAACGCTAGGGAAATGGCTCTCATTTGTTCGCCAAATCCAGGCATGATACGCTCACACACCTTTTCAGTTGCTTCTGGAGTGACATCTCGAAGAGCAGGGCCTGTTCCGCCCGTTGTAACGATAACATGACAGCCAGCAACATCTGCAAGTTCAATCAGAGTCTTTTCAATGAGATCTTGTTGGTCGGGTATGCACCTGTAATGAACTTCAACAGGCGATGCAACTGCTTCCTTCAAAAAACCAAGGATAGCAGGCCCACCTTCGTCTTCATATTCCTTCGAATGAGCACGGTCAGAGGCGACTAAGATTCCGATTTTAGCACGTTCTCCAACGTGTCCGTTGTGGCCATCAAGCGATGTTGTTG